>DASRZP010000053.1 GCA_035686305.1 Thermodesulfovibrionales bacterium
TTAAGAAGGGTTCAGGCTACACACCTGACGATGCTCTCATTGCTCTTATGCGAAAGACATTGCACGATGAACTCTACCCGTATACCCGGGCAGTCAAAGAGCATCTCAAGAGCATCCGATTTTCTCAGAGGTTTGACAAGACCATTCGAACACAAGAGGAAGAATATCATCTCTATATGCTCGAAATCGAACTTACCAACCGAATATATCGGGAAGCTTTTCGAAAAAGTGACTACAAGTTTGCACTCCTCCCCCACTGTCTGAGAGATTTTAGATCACGGTGCGATTCAGTCCCCGGAGACATGGAGTATGTTTGTGTGGGTTGCACTAAGGATTGTTTCATTCGTCTCGGCAGCCGTCTGCTTAAGAAATACGCTATCGAGCCCTACATATCTATAACGATAGACCAGGAGAAACTCTTCAGAAGGCTAAAGGAGGAACATCCGAATATCGGAGCATTCGGAATTGCTTGTATCCCGGAGCTGGCTCAAGGCATGAGGCTTTGCTCCAAACTTGGAATCTCTCCCATCGGGATACCGCTGAGCGCCAATCGGTGTGCAAGGTGGATGAAACAGGCTTATGAGACCTCATTCAGCCTTGGAGAGCTGGAAGAATTGATAAAATAAACTCTTGCCCGAGATACACTGCACCTGATAACCTGCACGAAAAAGAACCCTTCGGGAATGAAGATTATTGGTTAAAACATGTTCTGACCGGTGGAACCTGCAAGAAACAAGACTTGACTCTCCCCGACACCTGTTGTGAAATTTTCTGTTGTCAGAATTTTCTTGACGGAATGTTCAAGACAATGCTACTATAATCATAGAATTTTGGAAGTTTTTGCGTTTATGAGGCCACAAAGACTTTTGATCTTGTGGCCTTTTTTGTTGGCATCTTCTGAGATTTGAGTCTATAGAAAAGGAGGTAAAGGAAATGGAACAAGGAACCGTAAAATGGTTTAACGACACCAAAGGTTTTGGCTTTATTACAAATGAAGACGGAAGCGATGCGTTTGTCCACCACTCGTCCATCCAGGGTAATGGCTTTAAGAGTCTTGCCGAGGGTGACAAGGTGAGCTTTGACCTTGAAAAGGGTCCGAAAGGCCCCAAGGCGATCAATGTAGTCAAGCTGTAAATGACAGAGGAAGGCTCCTTTCCGTAGAAGGGAGCCTTCCCAAATTGTCATTCTGCCCGGCACGAAAGGAGTTACTGAAATGACCAAAGGAAAAGTGAAATGGTTCAACGAATCTAAGGGCTTTGGCTTTATAGTGAGAGACGACGGTTCCGATGTCTTTGTCCACCAAGCCTCAATCCAAGGCAATGGACCGCAATCCCTTGCTGAAGGCGACATGGTGAGCTTTGAGGTCGAGAAGGGCCCCAAGGGTCCAAAGGCAATCAAGGTCGTCAAACTTTAAGCCACCAGAGGCTCCTTTTTTCTGCAGGGGGTCTTCATGTGAAAGGTAAGAATAAGAATATGAACTACCGTGAAAAAAGTGATGCAAGGATGGAGAGGACCCGTCACAGGATTGAGGCAGGCCTTATTTCGAAACGCTTCCCGGAGGTCTCACGCATCGTAGTGGATATGAGACACACCAGGAAAGGAATGATGCCGCTTCCTTTATTGAGGACGCTCCATTTTTCAGCCGACAGTCATGCATATTTTCACGTTGAATGCCTGAACAAGGATTGCAAAGATTGTATAAAGGGGTTTGATTTGGACTTGGTCATCGCGTCGATGGTGAGAAGTCATGCATCATCGAAAGAGGGTGAGTTGGATTGTAAAGGAGATGGGCTCACTTCAGGTGATGTGCACATTGCCTATAAAGTTACGATCCAATATATCGGTAAAAAAGATGACTTGCGAACTATCAGGCGATAGCAGGATCAATGTCCATCCGTCTCTCTATGAGCAGGTTAAAATATGGGTATTTCTGAGGTAACATAACACTCTTCGACTCGACTCCATCCAAGAGAGTGCGGGAGAGAGTAAATACACAATCGCAAGCCTGACCCCTTTGTTCTCTTCGGACGACCGAGGAGGAAGGCAGCAAAATAGGGGATGTGTCCCTGATTAATCCGCTCTCTGCAAGCTTCTTGGTGGACTTGTAGGTCGTGTGCCTGTCCAGATACTCGCTCACAGGAAGTCCGTACTTCCTTATATAGCGTTTAAAGCTGTCCATCGCAGGCTTCGTCCCCTCATGATCATAGAACCTGCCAAAGACCTCATTGGTGGCATCATCGATATAGCCCATGAGCACAAGCTCCGACCCCCTGCCTTCGAGCCAGTCATGATGAGAGCCGTCCATCTGAACCATCTCGCCAAAGCACTCCTTCCTCGGCCGCCACTGCCGGTGCCCAGATCTTCTTCGTCTCCGCTTCCATAAGCCCGCCTCCACAAGCCACTTCCTCAGCGTCTCCTTGCTTATGACGATGCCCTCACTCTCTGAGAACTTCTCCGAAGCCAGCGTAGGGCCAAATTCGCCATACCTGCCCCTGTACAGACCTAACACCTTCTCCCTGACCTTCTCTGAAAGTTTCCTCTTCGATGGCTTCCCACGAGCTTTATGAATAATTCCTGTTTCACCTTCTTCTCTTACCACCCTTACCAGTCGCCGCACCTGCCTTTCGCTGATCCCCACCATCGAGGCAGCTACCTTCTGCGTTATGCGCCTGTCGATCGCCTCCTGAATCACCTTCAACCTCTTTACTTCCTTTAACCTCATCTGGATAATGTCCTTTCCGGCCATCACTTTCTCCCTTCAAAAGGGAGAAATTATAACCTCCGATTAGGACATTTTCATTTTGCTACTTTAGGACATTATCACTTTGGCGGGACATTAGGCCGCCAATTGCAGGTCATTGTCGTTTCTGATATCCATGCCATCTCGCAGGAATTTCGTGAACGTATCGTTTGAGGGGGCAGTTGCGAGAAAATTCGGGAAGGCATTTCTCAGGGGAGGCACTGCCAGGGACACTTCCCACAATTATTAGATCGGCGTCGCGCTTCTCCCTGGTTTCATCCGTAACACGCCCTCCGACATTACCTGTCTGTACCGTCGACTTCTGTGAGGATCGATGCTCGGTCGGAATAGGACATTTCTACTTTTGCTTGACAGTCCATTGCCCACTCATTGACTTTTTACGGGGCGTTGGTGTTTAATAAGTGTTCGGAGGTGAATAAAAATGTACGCGATCATAGAGACCGGTGGAAGACAGGTTGCGGTTGCTGCGGGCGACACCGTGAAGGTCGACAAATTGTCATTAGAGCCTGGAACGGGCATACAGATCGATAGAGTGCTCGCAGTTGTGGACGGGACAAAGACTGTCTGTGGGTCGCCGTATGTCTCCGGTGCTGAGGTCAAGGCCGAAGTTGTCGGCACCATCAAGGAAAGAAAGGTCCTTGTCTACAAGAAGAGGCCGCGCAGGGTCTACGAAAAGCTCAGAGGACATCGGCAGCCTTATACGGTTGTGAAAATTACGGAAGTGAACGTCGGAGGGTAGAGATGGCACATAAAAAAGGAGTGGGCAGCTCAAGAAATGGTCGTGACAGTCAGGCGAAGAGGCTCGGCGTAAAGAGATTCGGAGGCCAGTTCGTTCGCGCCGGGAATATCCTTGTCAGGCAGAGAGGTACACAATTCCATCCGGGAAACAATGTAGGAGCCGGCAGGGACTACACTCTGTTCGCAAAGATTGACGGTGTCGTGACCTTTGAACGGAAAGACAGAGATAGGATGAAGATAAGCGTATACCCTCTCCCAGAAGCATCTGCGGCAAGCTAGGGTAAGGCAAATTACAGAGCATCGGCAGAGGCGGGGTCACCCCGCCTTTTTTGTTTATCGCAAATGATGGCAAGGAGTTCTCTGTAATCGGAAGGATTGTTCTTCGGGGAGGGAGTTTTGTGTGCAGTTTGTTGATTATGTAACGATCCGCGTGAAAGCAGGGCATGGAGGAAGGGGCTGCGTAAGCTTCAGGAGGGAGAAGTATGTTCCGAGAGGAGGGCCGAACGGGGGAGACGGGGGGAGGGGAGGGCATGTCATTCTGAGAGCAACAGCTCAACTGAATACCCTTCTTGATCTGAGGTATCAGCGCGAATATGTTGCAAAGCACGGCGAACACGGCATGGGGAAGAATATGCACGGAAGAGACGCTGAGGATGTGGTCATTCCGGTTCCTGTCGGAACGATCGCAAAGGATGAGGGCACGGGTGAAGTTCTCGCGGACCTCGACGAGGAGGGGAAGGAGGTACTGGTTGCCAAAGGGGGGAGAGGGGGGCTCGGCAACCAGCATTTTGCTACCCCGGTGCGCCAGGCGCCCCGCTTCGCACAGGGCGGAGAAGAAGGCGAGGAGCGCCGCCTTATCATTGAACTGAAGCTCCTTGCCGACGTCGGACTCATCGGACAACCGAATGCCGGCAAATCTACGTTGATCTCGGTCATCTCCTCTGCACGGCCGAAAATTGCCGATTATTCCTTTACGACCCTGGTGCCGAATCTCGGGGTTGTGAAGCGGGACAGCATGAGGAGCTTTGTTGTTGCCGATATCCCGGGTCTCATTGAAGGCGCGCACAAAGGAGCAGGACTGGGCTTTCAATTTCTCCGCCACGTTGAGCGGACATCGATGTTGCTCCATCTCGTTGATATTTCTGTGACGGCACATGGAGATCCGGTGGAAGCTCTTCAGAAGATAGACAAGGAGCTTAGACTTTACAGCGAAGATCTCGTGAAAAAGCCTCAGACCGTCGTAGCCACGAAACTCGACGCAGCAGACAGGGAGAGACTTGACAGACTTACGGGATACTGTAATGATGAGAAGATTCAGGTCTTCGCCATATCCGCAGTGACGGGCGAAGGAGTGGAGACACTCATAACGTATGTGGGAAGAGCATTGGAAGGACTGGTGAAACATGAGAAGCTATCTCAAAATTAGTTCTCGGTTTAAGGCTGTCATTCCCGCAAGCGGAGCGCGTCGGGAATCTTTCTGAAAACAAAGAAAGATTCCGGACAAGCCGGAATGACACAAGCATCGAATATCATAAGGTTGCAATTTTGGGATAGGTTCTGGGGTTAAGATGAAGATTGTCATAAAGATAGGAAGCAATATTCTGACTTCTGAACACGGTGGCCTCGACATGGAGAGGATCGGTGTCCTTGCAGATGAGATATCCTCGGTCAAGGATGCAGGCAACGAGGTGGCCGTGGTGTCCTCGGGCGCTGTTGCCGCCGGTATGAAGAAGCTTGATCTGAAGGAGAAGCCAAGGGATATCGTACTCAAGCAGGCTGCCGCAGCTGTTGGTCAGTCAACCCTCATGTGGGCATATGAAAAGAGCTTCAATGCCCATGACCAGAAGGTCGCCCAGATACTCCTGACACGGGACGATTTTTCAGACAGGAAGAGATATATCAATTCGAGGAATACCCTCATTACCCTCCTTTCCTTTGGGATCATACCAATCATCAATGAGAATGATACCGTCGCCTCTGATGAGATACGCTTCGGGGACAATGACCATCTCGCCTCCCTCGTATCAAGTCTCATCGAGGCGGAGCGGCTCATCATCCTTTCGGATGTTGACGGGCTTTTTTCGGATGACCCGAGAAAAGACCCTGACGCAAGACTTATCGAGGTCGTCGATGTGATCACGCCCGAACTCGAACGAAAAGCTGGCGGGTCGGGTACCATGGTCGGAACAGGCGGCATGTATTCGAAGGTACTCGCGGCAAAGAGGGCTGTGAACAACGGGATTGCCGTAAATATCATAAACGGAAGGAAGGCGGGAACCCTGCATTCGCTCCTCCAAGGGCATCATCGCGGCACAGAGTTCAAGACCATGAAGACCAGGATGTCGTCTAAGAAGGGCTGGATCGCCTATGGAACCAGGGCAAAGGGAAGCCTGACAATCGATGACGGTGCAGTGAGGGCACTGGTTCAGGGAGGGAAGAGTCTTCTTCCATCAGGGATTGTGGCCCTTTCGGGAAGGTTTGAGTCCGGTGATGCCGTCTACTGTAATGATTTTTCCGGGAAGCGCATTGCAAAGGGTCTCGTGAACTACGCCTCTTCCGAGGTGGAGAAGATTCGTGGAAAGAGGACCTCGGAGATCGAGGAAATCCTCGGTTACCGCTATACGGACGAGGTCATACACAGGGACAACCTCGTATTGCTGTGAGGGCCAGCCTACATCATTCATCATGTTGTCTTATTGGGTACTGACATCCGCTTCTTGGCGAGAGAGTAACCCTCCGCGGCTATTGCGACGGCGTTGTCCTAAAATTGCTCTGTCCCGAGCACGTGCTCGCTTCCGCATGAGCGAACCGACCCAATATTCCCGAGTCTTGCCTGCGAAGCGAAAGCCAGTCCCCGAAGTTTATGAATTACGTGAAGGAGCGGAGCGGCCCGCATTCTCGATGCCCGGCTTCCCGCGGGTAATGGGTTGCCGGCGAATCGGACGTTAACTCCGAAGCCCGCGAATTATGTGGGCTGGGATCTTTTCCTGAGCGGCTTTTTTCTCCTTCCATCGATGAGATGATAGAGAGCCAGGACAGGATGCCGGTAAGTCATACGGGGACCTGAATACCGCATTACCGTCTTTACCTTCTCTCTCATTTCCGGTATATAGCAATGGACAGGACAGTTGGCGCAGGTTGTCTTTCCCTCCTGAAAGGGACAGTTCTCGAGGCGAAGGAGTGCATAGTCCAGGAGGCCCTTGCACTCAGGGCACACCATGCCTTTTGTTCCATGATGATCATTGCAGTAGAGTCTCACCATAGCCTTGATGGTCTTTTCTTCTCTGGCCATCCTCGGTTGGTTAACGGCCATGGAAGCTCCAGCGGTGCATGACAACCTGAAGCATACAATTTATGCCAAATTCGGCAGTTGGAAGAGCAGACTTGAGCGACTTTGCTCGTACTTCGTTGCCGTTCTAAGTGCGTTTCCTACATTCATGATCTTGCCTTCAGCAGTTCCCGCGCCTTGGCGAATATCTCGATGCAGGCTTCGCTTGCATAGTCCCTGTATGTGAAGAGATGGGGCCGGTATCTTCCTTTGGTGTTCACAAGGGTCAATTCTGCGAAGATGCCTTTGCCGATATAGAGTCGGTGCGAATAGTTCTTTGTTGATGCAAGGACAACCTTGGAGAGGGTCATGTATCCGGGGTCAATGTTGATCTTCCTCTTCCCCCCCGTTGACAAGCGCTCTTCAATTTCATCCGTCGTCTGTTTAATCTCGGGGAGTCTCAGAGGATCGATCCTGTCTCTAAAAAAGAGAAAGGTCCTCGTTATTGGCCATCCGAGTTCGTCCCTATAGTATTCTGAGTTCTTCCATTCCAGGTCGGGGCTCTCGATCGCAATCTCTCCAAAGAAACCTTTCAGTTCTTCTTTTGCCAAGAGAAAGACCTCGGGATTTTGGTACAGAGTCCCTGCAAAAAGGATCGTAGCCTCAACAGGGGATGATCTTTTCATTACCTCATGTACGGTTCGACATGGCGAAGATCATTCCTGGAGGAGGGACGATATGAGGGAGAGCGCCTTCGGACTATTCCAGTCGGCAGGTCCTATCACCTTTTCCCTGAGGACCCCTCTCTTGTCGACGACATAGGTCTCAGGAACGCCTGTAACACCATAGGATCTGGCCGAGCGGCCATTAATATCCATAAGCACGGGGAATTCATACCCTTGCTCCTTCATAAAGGCCCTTGCCTTCTCGTAGTCGTCTTTATAGAGGACGGTGAGCATGCGGAAACCTCTCCGGTCCTTCAACTGGTTGTACAGGCCCTCGATGGAGGGCATTTCGTCCTTGCACGGCTGACACCAGGATGCCCAGAAATTGATGAATACCACGGATCGCCTGAACTCTGAGAGGAGATAGGTCTTCCCGGCTCCATCGCGCAGTTCTATCTCAGGTGCTTCAAGACCAACTGTGGATGATATGCGGGATGTCTCTTCCTTTTTGACACCGAAGATGATTACCGCCAGCCCTGCCAGAAGAATGAGCAGCAGGATGATTGCCCTTGATTTCAAGAGAGAGTCCGGCGGGGTCAGTTGACCGAAAGCATGGCTGTCTCTTCAGCCTCAACAAATACCGGGGTATCTACCTCGATAACGACCCTGATGCGCTGCGGACCCTTGAATCTTCCTTTCAAGAGAGCCTCGGCGAGAGGATTTTCTATCACTTTCTGTATCGCCCTGCGCATGGGTCTTGCACCATAGGCAGGCTGGTAGTGTTTGTTGATGATCCATTCCTTGACGGCCTGATCGAGTTCAATGAAGAGCTCCTGCTCTATGAGCTGTTTGTTGAGCTCCTCGACGAGAAGATCGATGATGGACATGAGATGGTCTTTTTCCAAGGGATGAAATACAACGATCTCGTCGACACGGTTGAGGAATTCGGGATTAAAGGTCTTCCTCAGTTCGTTCAGGACACTGTCCTTTATCTTCTGGTACATATCTTCCGATTTGGCTTTATGAAAACCGAGGGGTGTTGCCTTCTCCATGATCCTCGCCCCGAGGTTTGAGGTCATGATGATGACCGTATTCTTGAAGTCGACCTTTCTCCCGAAACTATCGGTAAGGACGCCTTCGTCCAGGACCTGGAGGAGAATGTTGAATACGTCGGGATGGGCCTTCTCGATCTCGTCGAAAAGGACGACGGAGTAAGGCCTCTTCCGAATCCTCTCGGTCAGCTGTCCCCCTTCCTCATAGCCGATGTAGCCGGGAGGAGCGCCTGTTAAGCGAGATACGTTGAACCTCTCCATGTACTCGGACATATCGATCTTGACGAGGGCGTTTTCGTCGTTGAAAAGGAATTCTGCAAGGGCCTTTGCCAGCTCGGTCTTTCCCACTCCTGTGGGGCCGAGGAAGAAGAAGGAGCCTATCGGCTTCTTCCTGTCCTTCAGGCCCGAGCGTGAACGCCGTATCGCCCTGGAAATGACCTCGATAGCCTCATCCTGGGCAATAATCCTGTCGTGAAGGGCCTCTTCCATACGGATGAGTTTTTCCGATTCCTTTTCTTCAAGTTTAAAGAGCGGCACACCCGTCATTTTTGATACCGTATACGCCACATCGTCAACGGTGACGACAGGTATTTCTTTGTTCATGTTCTCTTTCCAGCGTTTCTGCATCTGCTCGTACAATCTCTTGAGTCGCTCTTCCTCACCCCGGATGAAGGTCGTCCGCTCAACGTCATGAAGTTTTACATAGAGATTCTTTTCCCTCGACAGTCGCAGGAGTTCCTGTTCCATCTCCTTCATTTCACTTGGAGGGGTTGAACGCTTCAATTTGATCCGCGAACCTGTTTCATCGATGACGTCTATTGCCTTGTCAGGGAGATAGCGGTCGCTGATGTAACGGTCGGACAGTTTCACTGCCGCCATAATCGCATCCTCGCTCATCTTGACGCGATGATGTGTCTCGTAGCGGGACTTCAGGCCTTTGAGGATGTTTACCGTTATGTCCGTAGACGGCGACTGTACATAAATCGGCTGGAAACGCCTCTCCATGGCCTTGTCTTTCTCAATGTACTTCCGGTACTCATCAGGGGTTGTGGCGCCGATGCACTGGATCTCGCCGCGGGAAAGCGCGGGCTTGAGCATGCTCGACGCATCAACAGAACCCTCTGCAGCACCTGCCCCAATGAGGGTGTGCAATTCGTCGATAAAGAGAATCACGTTGTCCGACTGCGTTATCTCCTTCATGACGATTTTGAGCCGCTCCTCAAACTGGCCCCGGTACTTCGTCCCTGCAATAAGGGCCCCGAGGTCAAGGGAAATGATGCGTTTTCCTAAGAGGTTGTCAGGGACGTCGCCGGTCATGATGTTTTGTGCAAGACCCTCAACGATCGCTGTCTTCCCGACACCGGGTTCACCAATGATGACAGGATTGTTCTTGATCCGTCTTCCCAGTATCTGGAGAACACGCTCGATCTCATCTTCTCTGCCGATGACGGGATCCAGTTTCCCGGCTTTTGCAAGCTGGGTAAGATCACGGCCGAACTCGTCAAGGGCGGGGGTTGAACTTTTGCGCTCCTTGACCTGCGTCTGGGTCCTCAGAGAAAGGTTGATCGTCAACTGGCGCGCGCCGAGAAGATTCGCGCCGAAATTCCTCAGAATTTTACCTGCGATTCCTTCTTCCTCCCTGATGATGCCGAGAAGGAGATGTTCGCTTCCGATATAGTTATGGCCGAGGAGGCGGGCTTCTTCGACTGCCAGTTCCAAGACTTTCTTCGCACGCGGCGTAAAGGGAATATCTCCGAAGGTCAGAACATTTGTTCCTGCAGGGAGGTTCCTTTCTATTTCCATATAGAGGTCCTCGACGGAGAGCCCCATCTTTTTGAGGATAGCAACATGAAGGCTGTCTTCTTCTCTCAGAAGGGCGAGAAGAAGGTGTTCGGTACCGAGGTAATCGTTCTGTCTCTTCTCCGCCTCTTCGCGGGCATAGATGATTACCTTTCTTCCTCTCTCGGTAAACTTCTCAAACATTGCTACCTCCTGGATTCATGATACTGCTTTTCTGTGGCGAATGTCAACCGGAGAAGAGGCCTCAAAGGTTGAATCGGTAAGGGATCAGAGGATATCTGAGAGCGAAGAATAAAGAGAGAACCGTTTCACCGAATTTCGCGTGCGTTCCCGCAAGGCACGAGTCTCACAACATCTTGGGAAAAGGAAGCAGTGCTCCGAAGAAGACCGACCATCATTCCGCGGTATAGTTGATAAGATACTTGGCTGCCACTGCCTTGAGGGAAGCCTGACCCGGCAGACCCTTGCGGAGCGACCGTAACGTATCGAGATCAGACTTCCAGACGACATCTCCGGGGGCTATCAGTGAGACGCTGCCCGGAGCGTGCTCTGCGGAGAGGGCGTCATCCTTGAAATAATAGGGAGCGTCCTCACTGAGTTCTGTGGGGAAGGACCGCATGAAGGGAGGGAAATCACTTGGCCTGAACCAGAGCTTGATTTCCCGTTCAGCTTCTCCGACGCTTGCTGAGGCATGGATGAGATTATCCATGCGCTCGCCGATCTCCCTGCCCCCGGCGTCCTTGAGAGGAACCACCGTTCCCAGTGCACGAATGCATCCCGGTCTTGTTTCCCTGGCCACATGAGGATTCGTGGGGCCGCAGATGTCCCGAATCTTCTTCACACCCTCCTCACCCTGATAAACGAGGGCGATCACTCTGCGCCCCCGAGGCTCGTCCGGATAATGAATGAGTCCCCGAATATATTCAATGAGCGAGGGATAGAATACCTTCCCACGGTGTTCTGCATAGTGTTCTTCCGCAAGCATCTTGCTTACGTGGACGATCTTTGCCCCGGCAAAACGGAGACCGGTATGAAACTCAGACAAGAGAGAGAGCACGTACCCTGTCAAGGAGTTCTTGAGGGCGTCGGGTTTGATCAGTACCAAAGTTTGCTCGATGTTTTCTTCGGAGATTTCTTTATCCATATCCATGACGTTTCTTTCTGTTCTTAGATGCCGAGTTTCTCCAAGAGCGACGTTACCGAGGAAACGGATCTGTCGAAGTCCGCTCTTTCTTCCACGTTCAATTTCAGTTCTACCACCTTCTCGACACCGGTCTTGCCGAGGACGACAGGTGCGCCGACATAGACGTTCTGAATGCCGTATTCACCCTGGAGATAAACGGCACAGGGGAGGACCCTCTTTTCATCAAGGAGTATGGCCCGTATCATCTCACAGGTCGCAGCGGCAGGAGCGTAGTATGCGCTGCCCGTCTTCAGGAATGCAACGATTTCAGCTCCGCCCTGCCTTGTCCTCTTTATGAGGGAGGCAATCTTTTCCGAGGGCAACATATCCGTTATCGGCACGCCCTTTACGGTTGTGAAGCGGGGCATGGGAACCATCTGATCGCCATGACCTCCCATCACGAGGGCCTCGACGTCGGCGGGAGAGACGCCGAGTTCAAGAGAAAGAAACGTCCTGAAGCGGGAGGAGTCAAGAACACCACCCATCCCGATCACTCTCCTGTGATCAAACCCGGAGACCTTCCAGGCGAGCTGGGCCATCACATCCATCGGATTCGTAACAACGATCAGAACGGCACGAGGAGAAAGCTTCGCTGATTCCGCAACAACCTGTTTTACAACGTTGGCATTAGCGATAAGGAGGTCATCCCTGCTCATGCCTGGTTTTCTGGGGAAGCCCGCAGTCAAAACAATAAGGTCCGAGCCTTCAGTCTCCCTGAACGAATTGGTTCCTGTCACAGAAACAGAAGAATTCCACAGGGGACATGCCTCGGCTATGTCGAGGGCCTTTCCCTGAGGCACGCCTTCTGCGATATCGAAGAGGACAATATCCGCGATACCGTCACGGGCTATAAGCTGTGCAGTCGATGCGCCTACGTTGCCGGCTCCTAGTATGGACACTTGCGCTCGCATAGGGTCCTACGACCTCCCTTTTTTTGCAACAGTATATAAGGAAAGAGAGGAAAATATCAAATGATGATCTCCGGCCCAAGACGTTATTTGCTCTCCAGTTCGCTCGTCGGTGTTTCCGGCAGTTTTTCGAGCTTCACCTTAGCTATCCTCTGACCCACCATCTCGACGATTCGGAGTCTCTTTCCCTCAATTTCCACTGCGTCGCCCGTCTGGGGTATCCGTTGCAGATAGGTAAGGATAAAGCCGCCGAGTGTCTCATATTCGGGAGACTCAGGTATCTCCACTCGATAATCTTCAACAAGGTCTCTGACGCTTATTGAGGCATCTATGATCATGGAACCATCGCTGAGCTGGATCACGGGGCTCTCGGTATCGTATTCGTCCCTGATTTCGCCGACGATCTCTTCGAGAAGGTCTTCGAGAGTTACCAGTCCCGAAACAGCTCCGTATTCATCGATTACGACGGCCATATGGACCCGTTTCTTCTGCATCTCCCTGAGGAGGATGCTGATCTTCATCATTTCGGGGATGAAGATCGGAGGTTTGATAATCCTCCGTATATCAACGCTGCCGGTTTTTGCAAGGATGTTGAAAAAATCCTTGGCATAGAGGATACCCCGAACATCGTTCATGTCTTTCCCGATAACCGGATAACGGGAGAATTTCTCCTCGGAGATGATCGACTTGATCTCCTCGACCGGCATTGCAAGACCTATGGTAACCATCTGAGGGCCGGGGATCATGACTTCTCTCACGAAGGTGTCGGTGAACTCAAAAACGCTGTGGATGAGCTCCTTCTCTTCAGGTTCAAAGACACCCTGCTCGCCTCCCTCCTCGATGAGAAGCTTGACTTCCTCTTCAGTGATATATCCCCTTTGGGTGAAGGCCTTTTTGCCAAAGGGCTTCAGGAGGATGTTGGTGCTCGCCGTCAGGACGCGCACAAAGAGGAAAGCCAACCGCGACAATCTCTCTATCGCGGGCGCAGTCATAAGACCGATTTCCTCAGGGTTCGAAAGTGCTATCGACTTCGGCATGAGTTCCCCGAAGACAAGGGAAAAATAGGCGACAACGGAAACAACGATCCCGACGGCTACTACTTCGGCGGAGGCAGAGACGAAGGGTATGGGCACGTTCTTTAAAGCCGGCTTAATATATTCGATGGCAATGGTTCCACCGATGGCTGAAGCGATGGCGCCGGATAGGGTTACACCGATCTGGATTGTGGCAAGGAATCTGTCAGGCATCTCCCTGAGCCTGTTCAAGGTTACAGCGTTCTTCGATCCCTCGTCGATGAGCTGCTTGATCCTGCTTCTTCTTGTTGTGACGACCGCTATCTCAGCAGCGGCAAAGAAGGCGGTAAAGCAAATGAAGATAGCTATAAGAAAGAGTTCAAGCCACATGGAGGCTTATGACCGGCTGCATCCGGGCTGAGATGCCTGATGGTCGCCGAAAAAGAGGCGATAGTGTCTTCCGGCCCTTCGCTCCATTACGGGGTCACCGTAAGGGTCTTTGCACCGCCGATATCGTGATGCACATCGATCATGGCCTTAAGGAGTGTCGCCGGCAGTGTCCCTGACGTCCAAACCCAGCAGTCGCGAGTTACTCCTGTCGCATACACCGATTGCTCATCGCAGCCTTTCATTCCGTTCGTTTCCCGCAGGCTCTATTATAACTAAAGTGTTGGTTATTATTGCAAATCTGCCATCACGAAAAAAAGTGGAAAATAGAAACGATCTCTGTTAAAATTATAGCCGTCTTTTTCGGGAGGTCAAAATGGAACTGAAAGGGAAGGTCGCACTTGTGACCGGGAGTGCACGAGGGATTGGCAAAGCGATAGCGCAAGGATTGGCCCGGAGAGGTGCGGACGTCGTGGTGTCAGATGTTAGCCATGATGATGCGCGGCACAGTTCTGCCGAAATTGGCGGACTTGGCGTGAAGACCATGGCCGTGAAGCTTGATGTCTCAAAGTCTGAGGAGGTGGTCAAGACATTCGATGATATTGTGAAGACCCTTGGTAGGCTCGACATTCTCGTAAACAATGCCGGGATAACAAAAGATAACCTTCTTCTCAGGATGAAGGAAGAGGAATGGGATGCCGTTCTCAGTGTAAACCTGAAGGGGGTCTTCCTCTGCGCAAAGGAGGCTGTCAAGATCATGGCAAAGCAGCGGTACGGGAGGATCATCAACATCGCTTCCGTCGTTGCCTTTATGGGCAATCCGGGACAGGCAAATTACAGCGCCTCAAAGGCCGGCATCATCGGATTGACAAAGACGATCGCAAAGGAATATGCGAGCAGGGGCATTACTTCGAACGCCGTTGCTCCCGGCTTTATTACGACTGCAATGACTGATGCCCTTCCGGAAAATGTGAAAGAGGAGATGAAGAAGGTTATTCCGATGGCACGGTTTGGGACGATAGATGACGTGGCAAATGCAGTGCTCTTTTTCGCATCACCTGATTCAGGGTATATTACGGGGCAGGTGATTCATGTGAACGGCGGGATGTATATGTGATGCGAGATGATATGCTTGAGCGGGAAAAAGCAAGAGGATACCGAGAAAAAACTACAACGGAGGTGTAATGATGGTAGACGAAAAGGTGAAGGAAATTATAGCGAAACAACTCGGCGTGAACCCCTCTGAGGTGACGCAGGAGGCATCATTCGTAGAAGACCTTGGAGCGGATTCTCTCGATACGGTAGAGCTTGTCATGGCGTTCGAGGAGGCTTTCAACATCGAGATCCCTGATGAGGACGCCGAGAAGATCGCAAAGGTCAAGGACGCAATTGAATACATTAAGAAGAAGATGGCATAACTCACGCTGAGACGTATGGAAAAACGCAGGGTTGTCGTAACAGGTCTGGGACTCATCCTCCCGGTCGGTGTTGGGGTTGGGGATGCATGGAAAGCGCTCCTTGAGGGAAGGTCGGGGATAGGGATAATCAAGACCTTCGATTCTTCCGGCCTTCCCGTTCATATTGCCGGAGAGGTGAAGGATTTCGATCCATCTCTCTATATCGAGGCGAAGGAGATAAAGAAGATGGACCGCTTCATCCATTTTGCCGTCGCAGCCTCGACTATGGCTATGGAAGATTCGGGCCTGAAGATTACTGACGAGAACGCAGAAAGGGCAGGCGTCATCATCGGTTCGGGGATGGGTGGCCTTCCCACCATTGAGCACTATCATAAGATCTATCTCGAAAAAGGTTATCGCAGGATAACGCCGTTCTTTATCCCCATGCTGATCATCAACCTGGCATCGGGTCAGGTCTCCATACGGTTTGGAGCAAAGGGGCCGAACAGCGCCGTCGCCACTGCCTGTGCCACCGGCAGTCACGCCATAGGGGACGCCTTCAGGATCATACAGAGAGGAGACGCCGACGTTATGATTGCCGGAGGAACGGAGTCTGTCATAACGCCCATGGCGGTGGGAGGTTTTGCCGTGATGAAGGCGCTCTCCACAAGAAACGACGAACCAGATCGCGCCAGCAGGCCCTTTGACCGGGACAGGGATGGCTTTGTCGTGGGCGAAGGCGCGGGCATCGTCATCCTCGAAACGATGGACAACGCGAGAAAGAGGAATGCGAAGATCTATGCCGAGGTTGTTGGGTACGGGATGACAAGCGATGCTTACCATATCACTTCTCCTGCGCCCGGCGGCGAAGGTGCGGCGTCGTGTATGTCGAAGGCGTTGAAGGACGCGGGAGTTTTACCGGAGGTCGTGGATTACATTAATGCGCACGGCACATCGACAAAATATGGCGATGAACTGGAAACAGCGGCGATCAAGAAGGTTTTTGGAGAACATGCGTATGATCTCTGTGTTAGTTCTACAAAGTCCATGACCGGTCATCTCCTCGGAGCTGCGGGCGGAGTTGAGTCGGTCATCAGCGTTCTCAGCCTCCACACCGACAGGGTTCCGCCGACAATAAACCTCGATAATCCCGATCCTGAATGCAATCTCGATTATGTCGCGTGGAAGGCGAGAGAAAAGACGGTCGAGTACGCCCTGTCGAACTCCTTTGGTTTTGGGGGGACGAATGCGTGCCTCTTATTCAAGAAATACCGAGAGTCTTGAGGACAGTCTCGGCTATGTCTTTAAGAAGAGCGCTCTCCTTGCAGAGGCCCTGACCCATAAATCCTATCACCACGAAAATCCTCGGAAGGCGCCCGTGTATAACGAGCGTCTCGAATTTCTCGGTGATTCCGTTCTTGCCCTTGTCATCGTTGAATACATATTCAGCGACAGTCGGATGTTTAGCGAATCCCTTATGGCGAAGATCAAATCATATCTCGTTACGGGGTCTCTCCTGTCTGAGGTTGCGGGGGAGATAGACCTTGGCCACTATTTACGACTGGGAAAGGGCGAAGAGGATACCGGGGGAAGACGCAAAAAATCAATTCTCGCAGATGCGATGGAGGCTGTCTTCGGGGCAGTCTATCTCGATGGCGGATACGAGGAGGCACGGCGCGTGATCCTCAGGCTTTTTCGGGAAAGGATGCTCGCAGTGATCGAATCGGGGCAGTGCCACGATTACAAAACCGAATTACAGGAGAAGAGCCAAACCCTTTTCGGCGTCCTGCCTGAATACCGGTTGATCGGGCAGGAGGGCGACGAACACCGTAAGACCTTCACCGTGGAAGTTTTGATCGGGGGCAGACTCTTTGGTTGCGGCGAAGGGAAGAGCAAGAAAGAGGCGCAGATGACGGCCGCAAGAGAGGCAATAGGAAACCTCGATCGAGACGGGGGATTGGAGCGGTCCTCCTCATGGGGAAAAGAGTCTCGCTAAGTTACGTCGCTCTTCAGGAGTTGTCATGAAGATCAAGGTGTCTCCTTCGGTCATCGTATGATCGGGCGAAGGGTTGTAGACCAACCCGTCCTTTGTCTTCATGGCAAGCAGCAAGATTCGCAGGGGCTTCTTAAGGAAAAGGGCTGAAATCGGTTTCCCCGTGAACGCATGGGGCACGGTAATCTCTTCGATCCTCAGGTTCTTTTCTTTGTCGCGCAGCATGCTGTCGAGAAAGGAGGCGACGGTAGGGCGTATCATCTCTGAAGCCATTCTTAACCCGCCGATATAGGTCGGCGATACCACGGTATCGGCGCCGGCCTTCTTGATCTTTTCGACGTTCTTGAGATCTTGGGAGCGGGCGACAACCCGTATGGCAGGATTCAGCTGCTTCGCCGTCAGACTTATCACGAGGTTCTGGTTATCATCGTCGGTCACGGCAAAGAGTCCCTTCGCCTCCGCAATCCCTGCCTTCTGGAGCGTGGCGCTGTCAGTGGCGTCACCCTCGACAAAGAGGTCCTCATGAGATGTTTCAAGGACCCTATCAATCTTTTTTCTGTCGAGATCAACAATGATATAGGGTCTCTCTGTTTCGCGAAGCTCTTTTGCGATGTAGAAGCCTGTACCTTCTATCCCGCAGATAATAAAATGGTCTTTGAACTTTCTGATCATCTTCTCCATCCTCCTCCTCCGAAAGACCTCTTTGAGTTCCCCTTCCACGAGGAAGGCTGTAAAGTTCGAAAGAATGTATGTCAGCGTCATGATGCCTGAAAGGGCTACGATTATGGTAAAGACCCGGCCAGGAGGATTTTTCGACAAGTCGATGATCTCTCCATATCCAATCGTCGTGATCGTGATGAAGGTCATATAAAAGCAGTCCAGGAGGGAATACCCTTTGCCGCCGATCACCCGATAACCGGCTGTCCCGGCAAGGAAGATAACCACGAGGGCCATGCCTGCACAGATGAATTTTCTATATAACTGTCTGTATAAGTGTGAGGTTAAGGTGTTTGCCATAACTGGGTCAGTTGAATGTCACTCCTCTCTTCTTTCCTCTGCCCATCGTTGAAAGCCTTGCCTCTGCCACTGTAATATTACCCTAACGAGAGAAAACTAATAAAGAGGCATTCGTTGAAGACTAAGATTCTCCTGGTCAATCCCAGGATCTATGACTTCGCCGACGTACGGCCTTCCTGGTCAGGGACTGGAAGAGGTGCAGGCCCCATGAGGGGAACCGAGAGCTGGAGGGCGCTGGTGAGGGAGGGTCTGATTACCGACGACCTTAATCTGCTGCTTACGAACAATACCGTCTTTTCATCACTCTATTCTGGGTATGATGAAGGGGAGGTGACACGGTTGAAGCTTGCTGTGAAGGAGTACAATGCAAGGTCAGGATAACATGGCACCCTCTGAGTTGCCGGGCACTGGTGTGCCGTTCCGGAACTGCTGTGGAAAGGCGGGGAGCATTGATATTTTCCCATCCGATGCTTATCATAAAACGTGGTTCACGCATTTCTCAGGGGCGTATGGTAGAACGAGCGGAGGAGGGGAAGGCGGAGAAAGAGCCTTCGTTGTGGGAGAGGCTCTCTTTTTTCCATTTCCCGATCAGGGTCAAGCTTTCGATCGCTATCACCTTTATTATCTGGCTTACCATACTGATCCTCAGCTTTGTGATCCTCGCCCGGCAGAAGGAGCAGCTCTATCTCCAGACGGTAAAGACAGGAAACGTGAGCCTGAACTATTTTGCTTCGAACGCGAACATTCCCCTCCTCAACGATGACCTCCTCAGACTGAATCAACTGATCAAGGAAGCAACATCTGTCGAGGGTCTGCTCTATGCGATCATTGTTGACCGTCAAGGTGTCATTCAAGCTGACACAGACCAGAGCAGGCTCGGATCAACGTATCAGAAGATGGAGAATGCGAAGGAACTCAAGAAGGAGAAGGATGTTACCTATTTCAATTACCTTCTTCCCTCGGGGACCCATATCCTCGATCTTTCAAAGCCGGTGATGTTCAAGAATAAGGCTTTGGGCGAGGTCCATGTCGGTGTTTCGCTCGACTTCATAAACGATCTCATCCGGAGGGAGCGGGTATTCATCCTTGTCCTGAGCCTCTTCATCGTCCTCCTGGGGATTTCGATCGCCGTGCTCCTTGGATTCAGCTTCTCCCGTCCTATCCTGAAACTTGTCCTGGCAACCAAGGAGATCGGGAAGGGAAATTATCAGTACAGGATCGACATGGCGAGAAAGGATGAATTCGGAGACCTGGCAACTGCGTTCAATTACATGGCACAAGAGCTCCTGACAAAGCTCCTCATCAAGCAATCCTTCGGACGGTACGTGAGTCCTGAAGTCCTCGATATGATCCTGTCCCATCCGGAAGAGGCATGGCTGAAGGGCAAGAGGAACGAGGCGACCATCCTCTTTACGGACGTGCGGGACTTTACGGCCTTTTCGGAAACGAGGAACCCTGAAGAGATCGTCGACAACCTCAATGAGTACTTCGAAATCGCCACGCAAGTCATACTGGAACACGGCGGATATGTCGACAAGTTTATCGGAGACGCAGTCCTCGGTGTTTTCGGCGTCCCAATATCCCATGAAGACCATGTCTTCAGGGCCGTTGACGCGGCGGTCGCCATGCAGAAGAGATTTCACGAGAAGGCAGACGGTGACAAGAATCCTCTCCTCACGAGGATAGGGATCGGCATCAACACCGGCATTGTCGTATCAGGGAGCCTGGGCTCTCAGGTCAAGATGGAATACACCGTTATCGGTGACAGTGTCAACGTGGCTTCCCGAATCAATCATATCGCGGGAGCCGGGGAGATTATCGTCAGTAAAGGGATCTATGATGTGATGAAAGACCGCGTCACAGCGAATGCCCTGCCGCCGCAAAGGATAAAGGGGAAGACAGAGGCGATTGAAGTCTATCAAATCGTCGATGTCAAGACTTCGAAGGACGATCAAGGAGGGGGCAATAATGGTGCCTAAGACAAAAGGCAGGAATGAGCATCTATTCGCTCTCGTCGCTCTTATACTGGTCATAATCCTTATCGGTGGATGCGCCGCCGGCAAGGTCGAGACCAAACCTGAAGGTGTGCCGCAGGAGAAGCCGCGGGAAAGGATGGAGGATTTTGGTTTCCAGGCGATCAGGGTGGGGCAGGGCGATACCCTGTCTTCTCTGGCAAAGAAATATCTGGGCGACGCCACAATGGACTGGTTTATCGCA
The DNA here is from genome assembly GCA_035686305.1 of Thermodesulfovibrionales bacterium. Classification (NCBI taxonomy): domain Bacteria; kingdom Pseudomonadati; phylum Nitrospirota; class Thermodesulfovibrionia; order Thermodesulfovibrionales; species Thermodesulfovibrionales bacterium. The sequence continues at coordinate 20,400 of DASRZP010000053.1, forward strand.
GAATTCAACGGGATAACCGCGATCACTCCGGGACAGGAATTGATCATACCTCTTAAGCCCTATGATAAGGGTGGGCTGAGTCTGAGGGGATATCAGACCGTTCCGGTATTGAGCTACCACCAGTTTTCGGAGACCGTGACGAACAAGATGACCGTTAGCCGTTCCGCCTTTGAAGAACAGATGAAGTTCCTCAAGGACGACGGATATCATGTGATCACGATCGACGACCTCCTTGACTTTCTCGACTTCAAGAAGCAGGTGCCGAAAAAATCAGTCGTGATCACGATTGACGACGGCTGGCGCTCGATGTATGACATTGCCTTCCCTATTTTAAAGCAGTACGGATATCCGGCGACGCTCTTTGTCTATACCGACCTCATCACCGGAAGCTATAAGACCTTGTCCTGGGACCTTATCCAGAAGATGGCGGAAAGCGGTATCGACATTCAGTGCCATACCAAAACGCACCGCGATTTAACGAAGCCGGATGCAAATAAAAAAGAGACCTTCAAGGAATATTTTGAGGCGATAGAGAAAGAATTGTCGGGATGCATGACATTGATTAAGAAGAAGCTGAACCAAGAGGTGAAGTATACAGCCTATCCCTACGGCGAAACCAATCACCTCGTCATCGAACTTGCGAAGAAGGTCGGGTATCGCGGCGCCTTCACGACGAAACGCGGGGGCAATCCCTTTTTCGTCAACAACTACCGCATAAACCGTTCCATGATCTACGGCGAGTTTAACCTGAAAAGCTTCGAAAAGAACCTCTCTCCCTTCAGCGAGGAGATATTGCAGTGAGAGGGTCTGTAGGCAGCAGCCTGTGGGGTATCAGCCTTATTATCCTCATGATCGGAGTCTTGGGTTGTGCTGCGCCAGCTAGGAAGGAGACGGTGGAGAGGGTCCCGGAACAGATCGAGAAGATTGCGGACCCTCGTGAGGCATTACTGCGATGGAAGATTGTCGCCACCCGTTCCCCGTCTAACGAAACCGCCATGAGGAAGATAGCAGAGCTTACGGCGCAATGCAACGCCCTTGCCGATGAGCACTTCAGGAAGGGAGTATCATATTATCAGAACAATCAGGTGGGGAACGCCCGTAAGGAGTTTCTCCTGACACTCTATTATAACCAGGACCACAAGGAGGCACTGGAATACCTGAAAGAAAAGCTGACAGGCGAGGATGCCACACTCTATGATGTCAAAAAGGGAGATACGGCAAATAAGATTGCGGAAAAGGTCTACGGCGACACGCAGAAGGACTTCCTGGTGAGCTATTTCAACGACCTTAAGAAAGACCATCAGGTTAAACCGAATGCCGTGCTGAGACTCCCGATCCTGGAGGCGGTACCCTTGAAACGGGAAGGAGTCGCGTCGAAACAGGCTCCTGTCAGTGCCGAGACCGTTGAAGAACCGAAGGAGGTCCCCTTCGATAGCACTGAGATGCTCGTTCAGGCACGGACATCTCTGAAGGCCAGGAAATATCAGGATGTGGCATCGATCGCGGAGAGTGTTCTCGGCTACGATCCGGCCAACCGGGAGGCCCATGACCTCGTAAACGAATCATACTATCAGATGGGAAAGGCCTTTGTCCAAAAGAAGAAGTACGAGGACGCCCTTGCGATGTTGGGCCGTGTCGAGCCCGGCTACAAGGACACGAGGGATTCCCTCACCTTTGTGAAGAAGCAGCTCGCCGAGACGCATTATCTTGCAGGGGTGAGATATTTTATCAATGAAGACCTTGAAAAGGCGATCAGGGAATGGGAAGAGGCCCTGAAGCTGAACCCAAATCATTCAAAGGCAAAGAGTGATATGGAGCGGGCACAGGGCCTTCTCGAAAAGTTGAAAGAGGTTAAGTAGCTCCCTCAAGGGATCGCTACGAAAGACGTCCTTGACAACGGGGAAAATCGAAGATCGAGAGTTGGCTCCTCGGCTCCGTTTCGAAGAGGGTAGTCTCCTACGCGCCCTCACCGTGACGATTGTGAAATAGTTCGAGCTCCTTGCAAAGGATGACAGACTATCTGATAATAGGCATAGGCGGTTTCCTCGGCGCAATCGCGAGGTTTGCCCTTGCGTCGTATGTCGGCGAGAGGTGGGGAAGGAGTTTTCCCCTTGGCACGTTCGTTATCAATGTGAGCGGGAGTTTCCTCATAGGATTGCTTATGGCGCTTTTTACGGAACGGTTTATGGTAAACCCGCAGTGGAGACTTCTGCTTGTCGTCGGCTTTCTGGGAGCCTATACGACTTTCTCTACGTTTGAGTTTGAGACAGGGAACCTCCTGAAAGACGGAGAGATCATGCTTGCAACCCTGAATATTGTCCTGAGCGTCATGCTTGGTTTTGTGGCTTTGAAACTCGGACAAGTGCTTGCAAAAGCGGTATAGGAGAAGGAAATGATAACAGGAGGCCCGGCTAAGAAGCTTACGATTTACACTGACGAGACGGACAAGTTCCATGGAAAACCCGTCTATGAAGTCCTGCTGGACATTTTTTTTAAAAAAAAGATAATCGGGGTCAGCGTTTTCAGGGGTATCGCTGGGTACGGCAGCGATGGCGTTTTCCATACGGCAAAAATGCTCGAGCTTGCGACCAGTATGCCGGTAAAGATAGAGGTGGTGGAGTCAGAGGAGATGATCAACAGAGTCCTTCCCGATGTCTATCATGTGGTCGAAAAGGGTATGGTCGAAATCACCGACACGAATGTCGTCAAATGCTGCCCTATGGTGGAAAAGAAACAGGGAGAAAAAGGAGAGCATATGAAGCTCGAAGGTAAAGCGAAAATGCTCAGGATCATCATCAATGAAGACGACAAATGGGAGGGGGAGCCGCTGTATGAGGCGATAGTGAAAAGACTCATCATGACCGATATCGCAGGAGCGACGGTTTACAAGGCCATCGCAGGCTACGGGCCTCACAAGCGGTACCACAAGAAAAAAACGTTGACAACGCATGGAGAGCTTCCGATCCTGATAACTGTCATGGATACCGAAGAGAAGATCAATAGAGTAATCCCGATTCTGGATGAGCTGGTGGGTGAGGGAATTGTCGTTCTTTCGGATGTAAACATCATAAAGTACACTCACAGGGATGTGAACGCGGAAATCCTGTGATGGTGGTCCGGGGGTGAACAAAGAAAAGAGAGTGTTTTTCGGTCTGCAAGAGAATGTCTTCATCACCGGTCTGGTCAGTCTTTTCATGGACATAAGTTCAGAGATGATCTATCCCCTTGTCCCCCTCTTCCTCTCAAACGTCCTCGGCGTCAATAAGTCAATCATCGGTCTCATAGAGGGAATCGCTGAGTCGACGGCAAGCCTCCTCAGGGTCTTCTCAGGATGGTTTTCCGACAGGGCGGGGAGACGGAAAGACTTTATGGTCCTCGGTTACGGCATATCGACGCTGAGCAGGCCGATCATGGCCGTGGCAGGCGGCTGGCACACCGTTTTCGGGGCACGGTTCATCGACCGGTTTGGCAAAGGTATTCGGACAGCGCCGAGGGACGCGATCATCGCTGAAGCCACGGAGACTGCCTTCCTCGGAAGGGCGTATAGTTTCCAACGCTCCATGGATACGATGGGAGCGGTCATAGGACCCGCTCTCGCCTTCTTTTTCCTCGCCTTCTTCTCGAATGACTACAGAAGAGTCTTTTGGCTCTCCGTGATTCCTGGTGTCATCGCGGTTCTCCTGATCATCCTTTTTATTACGGAAGAAAAGAGTTTCCAGATCGGGGCACAAAGGCCGAAACTCAGACTCAGTCGCTTCGACGGCAGGTTCAAATTCTTTGTCTTCATCACAGCCCTCTTTGCTGTCGGGAATTCCAGTGACGTATTCCTCATATTAAGGGCCCAGCACGTGGGTATTCCGGCTGTTATGATCCCCGTGGTTTACCTCTTTTTCAACATCGTCTATTCCGTATCCGCAATCCCTGCGGGCATAGCCGCAGACAGATTCGGAAAAGGGAGGCTCTTATTCGTGGGATTCGTCCTCTTCGCCATTGTTTATACGGGCTTCGGTTTGGCGAAGGATGTTACAATCGTCTGGGTACTCTTTGGCTTCTACGGCCTTTTTATGGGACTTGCCGATGGGACGCAGAGGGCCTTTCTCGCGACGATCATCCCTGCCGATTTTAAGGCTACGGCCTTCGGGATCTATCACACTGTCGTCGGCCTTGCCCTCTTTCCTGCAAGTCTTATCGGCGGGTGGCTCTGGGACCATGTCTCGCCTTCAGCAACGTTTTACTACGGGGCGTCTACTGCAGTTCTCTCGGCACTGTTGTTTGTCGTCTTTCTTATCACGACTAAAAGGGCCGGGCTGAAATGATATAATAGACGTCGGCAGAGGGCCTGCCTTCTTGATCACAGATGTTCTTGGAGCACGACTATTCAGAGATATATTCTTCAAAGGATACTTCTCCTGATTCCTCTCTTGCTGGGCATAACGGCCCTCACGTTCACGCTCACGAAGGCCCTTCCCGGCGATCCCGCTTTAAGCCTCGTCGGCGAGAGAGCGAGGCCCGAGGTAATCGAGAGCATTCGCAAAGAACTGAATGCGGACGAGAATGTCTTGATCCAGTATGTCGGGTATGTAAAGCTCCTCATGAAAGGAGAATTCGGCCGTTCCTACTATACGAACAGGAAGGTCGTTGATGACCTGATCATAAAGTTCCCGAACACCTTCCTCCTTGCCGTCGGTGCGATGATGATAGCCGTTCCCACCGGCATTCTCCTGGGCTTTCTTTCAGCCCTGAGAAGAGGGACGCTCCTCGACAGGAGCATATCCTGCCTCTCTGTCGTCGGCCTCAGCATGCCGGTCTTCTGGGCAGGTATCCTGATTATGCTCATGCTCAGTCTGAAACTGCGGTTGCTGCCTCCTGCGGGAATGGGCGATTTCAGGTTTCTCATTATGCCGTCCCTTACGCTTTCTTTGCCTGCCCTTGCAACATTGACGCGTATCTCACGGACTACGCTCATCGACCTCTTCCCTATGCCCTACGTGAGGACTGCTCGGGCAATGGGGATAGGGGAAAAGAGGGTGAACGCAATCCACGTCTTCAAGAATGCCCTTTTACCGATCGTGACGGTGATCGGTCTCGATTTCGGAAGCTATCTTAACGGTGCTGTTCTCACCGAGACGATCTTCGGCTGGGACGGCATTGGAAGATACGCCATGGAGGGAATCATGAAAAGGGACTATCCCGTGATCATGGGATGTATCCTCGTCGGCACGACCCTTTATGTCCTGATCAACCTCGTCGTCGATATCACCTATCACTATCTCGATCCCAGGGTACGGCTCCATTCGGGCAATGACTAAGTTCATCGGCATTATGCTCTTGAGTGTTATCCTGGTGTCGGTCCTGGCACCCCTTCTGTCACCCTACGATCCTGAGGAGATCAACCTTGACGAACTGAGAAGGCCGCCTTCCTTAAGGCACCCTTTCGGCACTGACAACAAGGGGAGGGACGTACTTTCAAGGGTCCTGTATGGAGGGAGGATCTCTCTTTCCGTGGCAGGCATTGCAGCAACCCTTTCCCTGGGCATAGGACTCCTCGTGGGGCTGGCATCGGGTTATGCCGGTGAAAAAATCGATACCGTGATCATGGTATTCGTCGATTTCATCCTTGCCTTTCCTTCTTTGCTCCTTGCTATCGGGGTCTCAGTAATCCTCCCGCCGGGCGTCTATACCGTTATGATCGCCATAGCCTCAGTAGGCTGGGCGTCATTTGCAAGACTCGTGAGGGGCCATGTCTTGTCCCTGCGGAGTATGCCTTTCATCGAGGCCGCTCGGGCCATCGGCTGCAGTCCGCAGAGGATACTCCTTGTCCATCTCCTGCCGCAATGCGTTCCCCTTGTCATTGTCATGATGGGAGTGAGGATTGGAGGCTACATCCTGACCGAGGCTGCGCTAAGTTTCCTCGGCCTCGGCGCTCAGCCCCCGACGCCTACGTGGGGCTCCATGATCAGCGCCAACAGGGTCTTTGTCGTTTCCGCGCCGTGGATGGTGATCTTCCCGGGGCTCGCGATAACAGCAACGTCTCTCTGTTTCAATATGCTGGGAGATATCCTGAGGGACAAATACGGGCTGAAGATAAGCGGGTAAAGGTTAGAAACCTCTGATCTTCTCTTCCTCTTCCTGTTCCGTCTTGCAGTATATACACATCGTCGTGACCGGCCTTGCCTCAAGCCTCTTCACGTCGATCTCCTGTCCGCAAACCTCACAGGTACCGAAGGAACCGCTTTCGATCTTCTCTATTGCCTCTTCAATTTTCTTGAGAAGTCTCTGTTCCCTTTCCCTGAGACGGAGCATGAAGTTGCGATCGATCTCTGCGCTTGCCTGGTCACCGAGGTCGGGGAATGTCGTCTGACCGGGGAGTGAGTTGAGTGCCTCTTCGGCTTCGCAGAGGATGACGGACCTCTGCTCCAACAACATCTTCTTTATGTCTTGCAACTTTTTTTCTCTCAACTGATGCTTCTGCTGTCCCCTGGTTTCCGGTTTCGAGGGAGCAACGTTCCTGGCAACCTTCCCGGAAGTGCTTTTCTTAGGTTCAGCCTTTCCACGGGCAAACCTCTTGGAAACAGCCCTTTCCGTCTTCTTTGTCTTTGCCGGCTGCGATGCTGTGACCTTCTTTGTCGTTTTTTTCATCTTCAGGGCCGTTTTCTTCTGAGCGGTTGTCTTTGGACGGGTCTTTTTCGACGCCGTCATCTCGGTAGTCCTTCCGGCAGTCGCCTTGCCCGCACTTCCTTTCTTTGCTGTCTTCTGAATCGTTTTTTTTGCCATAACGTCTCCCCAAAAAAGCGTTCTGTAAGACTAGCACAAAAAGAAAAACTTCGTCAACACCGGCACAGTCAAAGAACATTTTTTCTCACAAAAGGCCGGGGTTTATGGTAAAATAAAAATCGTTTGGATATTCTTTATGAACATTACCATTAAGCATGTAAAGGAGACCGATCATCCTTGTGATGCCCTCATTCTTCCGCTCTGTGAGGGTGAAAGGATAGCTCCCTATCAAGATATCGATGGCGCCCTGAACGGTTCACTCGGCAAGATCATGGCATCAAGGGACTTCTCAGGCAAGCTGAACCAGGCTTCTCTTGTCCATACCCTGAATGCCATTAAGCCCAGGAGGGTCCTTCTCGTAGGCATGGGCAAAAGGGGAGAACTCAGCAGCGAAAGGATCAGGCAGGCAGGTGGCAAGGCCGCTTCGTACCTTGACGGTCTTAATCTGAGGAGCGCTTCCCTCGCAGTCCGTTACATCCTTTCCATAAAGGCCTCACCCGTCCCCTTTGTTGAAGGAGCTCTTCTGTCTCTCTATAAGTTCAGGAAGTATAAAGAGGACAAGAGTCAGAACGGTCTCGAAGCCCTGACGGTACTGGGTAAGTATGAAAAGGCCTTCCATGATTCGATCCGATGGGCAGAGAAGATCTCCTCTGCCGTGCATTTTGCCCGTGACCTCGTCAATAGCCCGTCGAACGATATGACGCCTTCAGTCCTGGCAAGGGTCGCAAGGGGCATTGGCAGGGGCAAGGTCTCGGTCAAGGTCCTCGACAGGGATGATGCTGAAAGGGAAGGGATGGGGGCGTACCTGTCGGTTGCGAAGGGTTCGGGGGAGCCGTGCCGTTTTATCGTTCTGAAATACAGCGGCGGCGAGGGAGCGCCTGTTGTCTTGATCGGCAAGTCCATTACCTTTGACAGCGGCGGTATTTCGATAAAGCCGAGCGAAGGGATGGAGCGGATGAAGTACGACATGGCAGGAGGGGCAGCTGTCCTTGCCCTCATCAGAGTTGCGTCGGAAGGGAATCTTCGTCTCAATCTCGTCGGGATACTGCCTGCTGCAGAGAACCTCCCCGGAGGCAGGGCATCGAAGCCCGGAGATATTGTGAGGGCGATCAGCGGGAAGACGATCGAGATCATCAACACCGACGCAGAAGGACGGCTTGTTCTGGCAGACGCCATCGGCTATGCACAAAAGATGAAGCCGCGGGCTATAATAGATATAGCAACATTAACGGGTGCGTGTTCTGTTGCCCTGGGGAATGAGGCAATCGCAATGATGGGCAATGATGAAGGATTGATGAGCGGATTAAAGACAGCAGGTGAGAAGACCCATGAGCGCGTCTGGCAGATGCCGCTCTTCGATGAGTACCTTGAGTATATAAAAAGCGATATTGCAGACATAAAGAATAGCGGCGGCAAGACAGGGTCCCTCGTCACTGCCGGATACTTCCTGAAGGAGTTCGCCGGCAAGACGCCCTGGGTTCATCTCGACATTGCCGGTACTGCCTGGGCTGAAAAGGACAAGCCCTATATACCGAAGGGAGCCTCGGGTGTCGGGGTGAGACTCCTATCACAGTTCTTAAAGGAGTGTATTCATGAAGATTCTTAAGATCACGCTTTTTCTCTCTATCCTTTTTCTCCCGTCCCTTGCCTTTGCATGGGGACCCCTTACCCACATCTATCTCGGGAGTGAGATTTTCTCCCTCGGTTCGCTCTTGCCTGCCGGTATCTATGCCCTCATACGGAAATACCGGCATGATTATCTCTATGGCAACCTCATGGCCGATATCATCATAGGCAAGAAATTCCTGCCGGAAGACAAGAACCCCCACAGTTGGGATATGGCTCTGAACCTCCTTGATGCCGTCGAGACGCAGCAGCAGAAGGCCTTTGTTTTCGGGTACATGAGCCATCTTGCCGCTGATACGATCGCTCATGGAAAGTTCGCGAGCAGCAGGAGAAATATCGAACATACCCTTGTTGAGATGCGGGCGGACAGCATCATTGACAAACGGTACTGGTTCCAGGCGATCAGCATCGACAGGAAGGTTCAGATGAGAAACGATCGCTTTCTTGAGCGGTCTCTCGAACGGGTATTGTTTTCTTTCAAGACGAACAAGAGGATATTCAAGGGCATGCTCCTTCTTTCCTGTTTCAACAAGGAGAGGCTCGGTGAGTTTATCCAGAGGAATGCCGTTTACCCTTCGGACCTGACGAGGAACAACATTGAGCAACTCCACCTTGAATCTCTTGACCGTATCATCGATATCCTCAGCAACGGCACTGAGTCGGAAGTATTGTCCCAAAACCCCATGGTCTCCTAGCGTCCATAACCAATGCTCCCTGAGCTGTAAAGAAGCCGAAGGCATGCTCATCATGCATTCCGTACAACCGAAGACTTATTCCCTGTCACTCGTGACCGGTCACTGTTTTTATGCGTGATATGCTCGGGAGGGAAGACGCAATCTCTGTTGCAGAAGCTCAGAGACGCATGATGGGGCACAGTACTTTGAGGGAGCCTGAAGCCCTCAACCTTTCTGTCGATCATGGCTATGGGCGGATTCTGTCTCAAGACGTTTTTTCGCCCGAAGATATGCCAGGTTTTTCACGCTCTACCGTTGACGGCTATGCGGTGAAATCTTCCGACACCTTTGGCGCGAGCGAAGGACTCCCTGCGTATCTCACCATGGCCGGTGAAATTCTCATGGGGGAGGAGCCCTCTTTCAAACAGAGGAAGGGGACGGCGGTGAAGATATCGACAGGCGGCATGCTTCCTGAAGGTGCTGACGCCGTTGTCATGCTCGAGCATTCTCAGTCTGTGGATAATAGTCTTATCGAGATATTCAGGCCCGTGGGACCCCGGGAGAATGTGATTACTGCCGGTGAGGACATGAAGAAGGGCGACCTCTTATTGAAGAAGGGGAGCATACTCAGGCCCCAGGATATCGCCGCCCTTGCGGGGGTCGGCGCACAGTCGGTGATGGTCTATGAGAAGCCGAGGGTTTCGATCATTTCGACGGGAGATGAAATTGTCACCATCGAGAGTCCCTTGCGCCCCGGTCAGGTGCGGGACATAAACTCATTCAGTCTTGCAGGGCTCATCCAGGAGGAGGGCGGGGTGCCGGTGAAGAAGGGGATCCTCAGGGATGTCTATGAAGAGATACGCCGGGCTGTTCAGGAGTCCCTCGATGAATGCGACATGGTTCTCATTACCGGCGGCAGTTCAGTCGGCGCGAGGGACATGACAGGAGAGATCATTAACAGCCTCGGCTCGCCCGGGGTCCTCTTTCACGGCGTCGCCCTGAAGCCCGGTAAGCCGACTATTGGTGCTGTCCTCAAGGGAATCCCTGTTTTCGGTCTTCCCGGGCATCCGGCGGCAGTGGTTGTCTGCTTTGATATTTTCATTAAACCCATATTGAGGGTCTTATCCGGCAGAAGAATAAAGAGCTGGGAGGGTCGGGGAAGGGTGAGGGCGAGACTGACAAAGAACATCTCATCAACCGTAGGGAGGGAAGAACATATCAGGGTCTCTCTTGAAGAGAAGGACGGAGCGCTCTGTGCCCTGCCGGTGCTCGGCAAGTCGGGGCTTATCAGGACCCTCGTGAAGGCTGACGGAACAATCGTTATCCCTCCCGAGGCGCGTGGCATTGAGGAAGGCGCTATCGTTGATGTGATTCTTTTCTAAAGTGAGCAAAAAGGTTTTACCCTTTTGAACATCACCATCATGAGATTGTCTTATTGTAAATCAAGGGGTTAAAAAACGATAGGCAAGAAATGAAGGAGGGATATTTTTTCTCTTGACAAATTACGATAGTAATACTATACTAGTACTATAAGAGGACAGTTGAAATGAAGATCTGCGGTGTTGAAGGGATACCAAGGTGCTTACAGAAGGAATGAAAGACTGACGGACTCGTGGAGACCCAAAGAGTTCGTCGCGGAAAGGAGGTGCAGATGAAAGAACCGCTTGAGAAAAAAGGCAGTACAACGAGTAAGGAAGTGGCAGGAGCTCTCCCGGAAGGGAAAGCCTCTCACAAAGAACCAATAAAGCCAATAACAAAAAAAGGAGATCTAACAATGGAAGCAACAAACTATCCAGGCTTTGATGTCAAGACCGTCAGCGAGAATGTTTTGAAGGCAGTGAAGTTTTCTCTCGATACGACATTCGACAATGTCTCCAAGGTGCAGGAGTTCAATGACAAGATCGTCAAAGAGATGATCAACGCGAACAAACAGATTCAGGCCGGTACAGAGAAGATCATGGGCGAATGGCTCGCTAATGGGAAGAAGGGCCTCGATGAATACAGGAAGGTCGTTGAAGAAGGCTACAAGAGATTTGAAGAGCTTATGACGACCCCGAAATAAGACATCTTTCGGTCCGATGAAATGGGGATAGAACTATCCCCATTTCATCCTCTTTCTTTACTCATTTCATCAGTTTTTCCGACAAGGACCGACAAAAGAACTAAGAAGTCCTTTGGTCAGCGAGATGTACCAACCTTTTTTCTCAGCGTTAGCCTGTTGATCCCAAGTATGCGGGCAGCTTCGGACTGGTTCTCCCTCGTCTGGGACAGGATATAGTCGAATACGCTCTTGTCCACTTCCCTGTGGATCTTCTCATAGAGATTCCTCTCCCTCGTCTCAAGGGCCTTCTTCATAAAGGGGATGAGAACCGAAGAGAGGGTTTCGGGAAACGGCATCTCCTTGTGCTGCGCAGCATGATACCCGAAGTCTTTGAGGTCATGAGTTGTGAGATAGGGCGTCTTGCTGATTGCGATGGCCGATCGGATCGCATTTTCGAGCTCCCTGATGTTACCGGGCCAGTCATAGGAACGGAGCTTGTTCAGAAAGGCATTGGTGATTCCTTTCAGAGGTTTCTGGGCTGAGTGGCGGTAACGATAAAAAAAGAACTGAACGAGTGGAAGGATGTCGTTCTTGCGCTCGCGGAGTGGTGGAACGTGAATCTCCGCAACGCGCAGCCTGTGATACAGGTCCTCTCTGAACTTTCCTTCCCGCACCATCGCGGCAAGGTCACGGTTTGTGGCGGATATGACCCTCACGTCCACCTGAATTTCGCTTGTGCTGCCGATGGGATAGAACGCCTGGGTCTGGAGAAAACGGAGGAGTTTCCCCTGGAGCGCGAGGGGCAGTTCCCCTACCTCATCAAAAAAGAGCGTTCCGCTGTCCGCAATCTTGAGCATTCCTTCCTTTGAAGAAATCGCACCGGTGAAGGCGCCCTTGGTAAAGCCGAAGAGTTCGGATTCGAGAAGGTTCTCCGGTACGGCTGCGCAGTTGATCACGACAAAGGGTTTCCCGAAGCGGGGGGAGAGCTGGGCAACGGACTCGGCGATCAGTTCCTTGCCTGTGCCTGTCTCTCCGGTGATCAGTATCGGTACTTCCACCTGCGCCAGCCGGGCCAGTCTCTTGCAGACATCCATGATGAGGGACGATTGCCCTACGATCGCACAGGTCGCGGTCGGAGGAGGGTTGGAGAGGAGAATCGGTCTCTCTATCTCTTCTCCGAGATCGAGCAGCTCCTGGATGATACGTGACACCGTCTCTTGCTTCAGGGGCCGGTGTATCACCTCATATGCGCCGGACGTCGTTGCTTCCATTACCGGCTCTGTTCTCTTCTGGCCCGTGATCGCAACAACAAAGGCCCTTTCACTGAGTTCCCTGACGGCGCCAACCCCTGAGGAGTCTATATCGACGAAGATAACGTTGCTCTCAGACCCCGACTGCTGACGTGTCAGCCTGAAGCCCTTCGGCAGCACAGCCTCCAGATCCCTTTTCAGAACGTTCTCTTTTGTAATGAGGAGAATTTTCATGGTGATTAGTTATTATACGCTATGGCTAAGAAGTAATCAATGGTGCGCATGTGTGTATTCCAACGATTATGGACACCTATTCTGTCTCGCGGCGGCGACATTCCTGAGCGATGCGGCCTCGAATTCCGGACGATTGCGGACAGTTCTCTCCCCACTCTCGTGCCACGTCTGGTATGAGCGCATCACGTCGATGAAAGTTATTTTATGTGGTGTACACCGACTAACTCTCGCTGGCGTGCTCTCAGCAGACGCAAGAGTTCCACTTCAAACATGCACACCTATGTTGAGACATCATTTGCGGGCTTCATGCAGAATCATGCAACCTAATATTGCGGCGATTAGATAAGGAAAAGAGACGAGTCAATACTGGACGGTTTTCAGCTCATAAATCGAGTTAGATATGATAATACGTCGCTCATTGATGCATTGATAGTCATGTAGGTGTTCGATGAAACCGCCAGAAGAGCAGCTTCGCTCTGTACAAAAGGCCCTGGTATTAACTCCTCCCGGCAGTTGTCCAGAATTGCAATTGCACTCTGAGGGGTAGTTTCAAGGTGAAACTGCAATCCAATGACATTACTCATGATCTCAAAGGGTTGGTTTTCACAACCCGCGCTCTTCGCCAGCCGCACAGCACCTTTAGGCAGGTCGAACGTCTCTCCGTGCCAGTGAAAGACGAGACACTCCGAGGGAAATAGAAAAACGGACTCGGATGTTGGCATAGCCTGGATCGGAAACCACCCAATCTCTTTGAGTGGGTTTCGATACACACGCGCACCAAGAGCACTTGCGATGAGCTGAGCGCCCAGGCAAATTCCCAAGACAGGAACACCCCGTGCGATTGCATCTCGCAGGAACTGCTTTTCCTGCTTAAGCCAAGGCAGTCCCACCTCGTCGTTGACACTCATGGGGCCTCCCAGAGCTATGATCATGTCAAAGCTATTCAGCGCAGGCAATTTGTCGCCTCGGAAGAAGCGAGTGTAGGCAATCTTTGCCCCTCGCGTTTGAAGCCAGGATTCGATACATCCGAGTCCCTCAAAGTGTACGTGCTGTAGAACTTGAACTTTCATGTTCACTACTATTTTATCCTTCGCATCAGGTTCTTTTTTGCAAGAATTCAATCGAGTACTTGTATATCAGTAAGTTCCGAGCCGCCAGCTATTTATTGTGACAAGGGATACAGCGCTCATCACCGATCATTTGGTCCTTTTAACCTTCGGGAGTCTTAGCCATCCCTTGCCCATGACAATTGAAGCAATCCTTAAGGCCTAGTTCCTCATTCATTTTGACCATCTTGGGGTTCTTGCTGTGACAAACATTGCAGCCGTACGCTTCATGGATGGCCAGGGCGATCCCCATAGCTATCAACAATGATATAAAAACTAATGCTTTCATGAACATAGTATGAGTGTTACCAACCGGATTGAGTATGAGCTGTATCATATTGTGTCCTGTAATAATTGCCTTGTTCGTATTTGGAACGCATAGTTTGTACTGATAGATTCGAGAATTTCAACGGGGGTTTAGTAAGTCTCATACTGCACGAGTCACCCAGTACGGTTACGATTAAATTTCAATAAAAAAGTCGAAGTAATGGGCAATGAGCATAGGCAAACGGTTAGCCTTCGAACATAATCACATGAGATCCGTGAAGTTCTTCTTTTTCGCCAGTCTGCATACATATATATCTATGTCAGACACTTAAAGCCGCAGGGCCTCCCAAACCTTCTTTATGATTTTCATCATAGTATTTCTTTACGAGGAAGACTATTCTTGGGATCAAGGAGGTGTAATTATGGCAAAGAAAACAGCAGTCCATGGGAGAGAGCTGGAAGTCGACGAAGATGGTTTTCTTGTGAATATTGATGACTGGGATGTGAATGTGGCGGAACATCTTGCCCGCAAAGAAGGCGTGCAGGAGCTGTCAGGCGAACACTGGAAACTTATTGCTGCCCTAAGACTCCATTACGAAAAACATCGCGAGTCACCACTGTGCCGTGACATCCTTATCGAAGCCGGATTTACTAAAATGGATATGTACAGACTATTCCCCTCTTTGGGGTATAGGAGTGCCTATAAGCTGGCCGGCTTACCGAAACCAACCGAATGTTAGGATCTTCGAGATGACGGCAGTAAGTGTCAATTCACATGGTGAATCTCCCCTCTGCAAGCAACGGGGAGATTCTTTTTTTTATCGAGACTGCCAGAAAACCCCGAGCTTTTAAGCTCGGGGATGAATGGCTGCCCGGAGCGGAGCCAGCAGAAGCTGGCGAAGCGGAGGTATCTTTTGGCATAATCTGGCCATGGCCAGATATTGGACAGGGGCACACACGAAGCATCGGTTGCAGGTACACCTGGTATGGATACCGAAATACCGGCGGAGGGTGTTGCGAGGCAAAGTAGCCATACGGTTGAGACAGTTGCTGCATGAAGCAAGCAAAATGAATCGATGGCAAATAAGCGAGATGAGACAGCTCATCGTGATCTTGGTTACTCACGGGCGGAGTTTGCAAGACTGCGTATCTTTGATATAGATCCTGTCCAGACTGAAGAGGAAATACAATTGAGGATGAGTGAGGTGCTCAACAAAGGACAAGCCGAATTCGACGTAAAGCATAGGACCAAAGGTGGCGATATAAGGGATGTCCATGTCCTTACACGCGCATTGGATTTATTTGGCGACAAGTATTTGCAAGCCATATGGCAGGATATCACAGATCGCAAACTTGCTGAAAAGGACCTTGAGCTTTATAGGCAGATTCTAGCCTATATGGCAGAGGGGGTCTTGCTTATCCGAGTTAAAGATGGTGTAATTGTCTATACTAATCCGAAACTTGAAAAGATGTTTGGTTATGCTCATGATGAGCTTGTGGGACATCATGTTTCATTGCTCAATGCTCCTGCGGAGAAAAGTCCAGAAGAAACGGCTCACATGATCATGAACGCTCTTCATCAATATGGGGTATGGACGGGTGAGATCCTAAATATTAAAAAGGATGGTACACCGTTTTGGTGCTACGCAGTTGTTTCCACATTTGAACATCATGTCCATGGTACCGTATGGATTTCAATTCATCAAGACATCACTGACCGAAAGAGCTAACAGAAAAGCGGCTCCTCAAGCATGCTTGTTTCCCTTCAACTGATTCGGACAGACCATCAAAGTCACTGATTTGCCATTGAAGAAGTAATACAATGTTCGCTCATACATTTGTTGACTTCTACAAGTAAGCCTCAGTGACTGACCTTTGACCGTGCGAGTGTTTCTGCTCGAACACCTTACTGCTGGCAAAAATTATACAGGTTCGATTTCAGGAAGGACCTGATAGCTTGGGCCTGTGGAACATAAGGCGGTCTCCCATCACGTTTGCGATCACCAGTATTTTCTATGCTCCCGCTCAGTGATATAATAAGGAAGAGTCTTTTACACAAGGAGGAGTTATGGCAAGATTGTATCGGATTGTGGCGCTCTCCTATCTTATGATATTCATCACGGGAGCATACTTGCATTCCGCAGCTGCCGCGAACAAAAGTGAAATAATAAAGCCTTCGGAAATCCATGAAGACTGCATGGAACTGGTTCCCGGTGAATCCCTATACTATTCTTTTGAAGCCTCAGGGCCTCTCAACTTCAATATCCATTACCATGAAGACCATAATGTTGTCTATGGAATCACAAAGGACGAGATCTCTTCAGACAAAGCAACGTTCCGTTGCGAAAAGAAGCAGTATTATTGCCTCATGTGGACGAATCCAGGTGCTGGCCAAGTCAGTCTCACGTATTCTTACAGCACAAAAGAGAAATGAAAAGAAAAGTTGACGGTAAGCAATTCTAACTGCTACCGGCTCACGGTTTCAGAACATTGCTCTCCAACACGAAATGAATGGCCGTTTGCACGCTCTCATAGCGCAAGTTCTGGTAGTATGCCTCACAGGCATATCGGACTTCAGTGGCGTTGAGTTCAGAAAGAAGATATGCCTCAGCTCCCTCGTATAGCAGTTTGAACGTTTCACGTGGTAATACATTGTTTCTGCCTGTACTGGAAGTGTCCCTCTTGTTTGCCGAAAGGGGAAACTTTTAGACTGACGCAAAAATGCTCTGGGTTCACTCAGAAAGGCTCAACCTGGATGCGTGTGCCCTCAATTCGAGTTTCAGGTGTGCGCTCCTCCTTACCGTCCAGATCTTGGACTATACCTTCTTGGGGGAAGGGTTTCAAGTGTGAAGTTATCCCGATGCCAGCCATTTTTTGCTGTGGTAAGTGAATCTGCTACAAAAGGGTCTCCTTTGCCATGAGGAGAGGGTGGAACACGCACCGATGCGGTAGCCCCATGAGTCTCAAGAGTCTCAAAGGGCCGGAAAAGGTCTTCTTGCATTTCGTTATTCCCTGTAGTATATTACGCTTATGCACGGGAAGGGACACGGGCGCAAGGGGGCGCAGTCGACTGCGGGACTCCGTGGCCGTGTCTGGATCGACGGAGGAGAAGGAACGTTCCTGGGATACGGCAGGATCGTGCTCCTCGAGAAGATTCAGGAGATCGGCTCCATTACAAAGGCCGCCAAGGCCATGGAAATCTCCTACCGCCATGCCTGGAAGCTCGTGGATTCAATGAACAGGCAGGCGGGCCATCCTCTTGTGGAATCTTCTGCGGGTGGAAAAAATGGCGGCGGAGCCCGTCTGACGGAAGAGGGCGAGAAGGCTATCAGCCTTTTCTGGAAACTCTATGATGATTTTCAGCAGTTCCTGAGGCAGGAAGAAGGGAAGCTCGGTGTTTCTTTTAAGAAACAAGGGGATCACTCAAAGGATACATCAGGCTCTCTGAAGTTCTTTGCCTCGAGCACGGCAACAAGTAGAGAAAGGAGGAGACGATGAAGAAAGGGAAGACGAGACTGGTTATTGCATCGACAACAAGCACGCAAAACTCGGGGCTCTTTGATATTCTCATCCCCGCCTATGAGAAAGCGACGGAGTACAACGTAGCGACTGAGATTGTTGCGGTGGGAACAGGCAAGGCCATACGGATAGCCAAAAAGGGAGAGGCTGACATGCTCTTCGTGCATGATCCCTTTAGGGAGGAAAAGTTCGTAGCCGAAGGATACGGTGTCAATAGGAGGGCTGTCATGCATAATGACTTCGTGGTCGTCGGTCCGGTCAAGGACCCTGCAGGGATTAGGGGCATAGCATCGGCAGTGGAAGCCTTTGAATTGATTGCAGAGCACGGTGCAGCCTTTATTTCCCGGGGAGATGATTCGGGAACGAATATCCGGGAACTCGATATCTGGGACGACGCAGGCATCAATCCGAAGGGCAAGGCATGGTATATGGAGATGGGCAGTAAAATGGGCGAGACCCTGCTCGCGGCCAGCGAGAGGGAGACCTATACCATTGCTGACATGGGAACCTTCCTGAACTATGAAGACAGGCTCAAGCTGAAGGTCCTCGTAAAAGGCGACCCGATTCTCAGAAACCAGTACAGTGTTATTGCTGTGAACCCTGCAAGATTTCCTGACGTGAGGTACCGTGAGGCTATGGATTTTATCGCCTTTGTCACGTCTTTCGAGGGGCAGAAGCTCATCGCAACGTACCTAAGGCATGGTGCTAACCTTTTCTATCCTGACGCAATCCCGTTGGCTGCTCAGAAAAGGAAATGACGGGGAAAAGACAAATGCGGCGAGTCTCTTTTCTTCCAAACCCTCTGGAAGGAAGGAAACTCTAAGGAGGCATAACGATGAAAAGAATTGTTGCTGTAATTCTTGCCATTATCGTTTCCGGCTTTGCAACCGCTGCCTTTGCCGAGACGGCGATTATCTGTTCCTCGACGACAAGCACAGAGAACTCCGGTTTGTTCGGCTACATTTTGCCGCTCTTTGAGAAAAAAACGGGCATCAAGGTAAAGGTCGTCGCGAGGGGGACGGGCGCTGCCATCGAAATGGGCAAAAGGGGAGATGCCGACGTCGTCTTTGTCCATGCGAAAGAGCAGGAGCTGAAGGCCGTTGAGGATGGCTTCTTTGTGAACCGCCATGATGTCATGTACAATGATTTCGTCATCATAGGCCCCTCCGATGATCCGGCAAAGCTCAAGGGAACAAAATCGGCCTCCGACGCCTTCAAGAAGATTGCCGATGGCGGCCTTCTCTTCGTCTCCCGTGGCGACAACTCCGGCACCCATACAAAGGAACTCTCGATCTGGAAGAAAGTCGGCATAGATCCGAAGGGCAAAAAATGGTATCTCGAGGTAGGCCAGGGCATGGAAAAGACCCAGAGGATCGCCAACGAAAAACGGGCATACACCCTCACCGATAGGGGCACATGGCTTGCAACAAAGGATAAGGACAAGCTTGAGATGGTCATCGTCCTTGAGGGTGATCCTCTCTTGTTTAATCAGTATGGTGTCATGGCGGTAAATCCTGAAAGGCATAAGCACGTTAAATACAAAGAGGCGACGGAATTTATTAACTGGCTGATATCGAAGGAAGGGCAGGAGGCGATTGCTTCATTCAAAGACGCCAACGGCAATGCCCTTTTCATCCCCAATGCAAAGTAACGACGGGGCCCTGCCCGGAGTTGAGCGGATGAGCGTTCTCATTCATGCCCTGCGGGACTATGCCGTTCAGAACGCTCGGGCTTACTATGAGGAGCATCTCTTCCAGACCTATTGCGCCCCCTGCCTTGCCACATGGGACGCCTTTGCATGGTTCGAGGTCGTCCAGGACTGGGAACTTGTCGATTTCCTCACCTCAGGCACGGTTAAGGCGGATCGGTTGCTGAGGAGTCTTCAGGCATGTCTTCAATGGTATGGACAGACAGAGATTGATGACATTCTTGCGCGCATGGACACGGCAAGGATAAGAAACTGAGGGAGACGAAATCAGGGTGGGGCGCGTTCAGAAACGGGGCGCACAACCCTTCTGTCCCGCATCTTTGATCCGGGCTCTCTTGAGACAATGAGTTCGATACTGGAGGGATTGAGCAAGGCCTTTTCCCTTATTCTGCATCTCAATGCAGAACTGCTGGGCATTATCGTGCTCTCCATTGAGGTATCAGGGACTGCCCTTCTTATTGCTACGCTCTTGGGGCTTCCCCTCGGTGCTCTCCTCGGATTCAGGAAGTTTCCCTTAAAAGGTCTTTTCATCAGTGTCATGAATACCCTTATGGGACTGCCCCCTGTGGTTGTCGGTCTCTTTGTTTATCTTTTGCTTTCAAGAAGCGGACCCTTTGGTTTCCTGTCGCTCCTCTATACCCCCGAGGCCATGGTTCTTGCCCAGAGTATCCTTGCCTTTCCTATCGTCACGTCACTAAGCCATTCAGCAATCACCAGTGTTGATCCGATCATTCGACAGGCTTCCATGACCCTCGGGGCTACCCCTTTTCAGATCTCATTCAGGATCATAAGAGAGGCCCGCTACGGAATCATGTCCGGGATCATTGCGGCCTTTGGAAGGGTCATGGCTGAAGTGGGTGCAATACTCATTGTCGGTGGAAACATCGCGGGTTTTACAAGGGTGATGACGACAACCATAGCCCTCGAGACCGACAAGGGCAACTTTGAACTTGCCCTTGCCCTCGGCGTCATACTCCTGGCAATTTCGCTGTCGATAAATTCCGTTCTCCACGTCATCCAAAAGAAAGGCTCGATCGGAGGAAACAGATGAGCCTGAGACTCGATGCCTCGAATATCGGGAAGGTATACAACGGCAACGAGGTATTGAGAGACTGCTCTTTTTCATTCCATGAAAAGGGTATCTACGTCTTGACCGGAATGAACGGCTGCGGCAAATCTACTTTCCTCAGGATCTGCGCCCTTATCGAGACCCCCGACAGCGGTGAAGTAAGGTATCTTGCCGACGGGAAGAGGGTGGAGAACGATCTGGCAGTCAGACGGAGGATAACCCTGGTGCTTCCTAGGGTGGGAGTTTTCAACAGCACGGTCTTAAAGAATGTAGCATATGGATTGACAATCCGTGGAATAAGGCAGGACGAGGCGGAAAGGAAAGTCAGCAGCGCCCTTGAGTTTGTGGGTTTGAGTAACAAGAGAGAACAGAACGCCTTGACTCTTTCGAGCGGAGAGACGCAGCGCCTCGGCATTGCGAGGGCATTGGTTATAGAGCCTGAGATCCTCTTCCTCGACGAGCCGACGGCCTCTGTCGACCTCAAGAACACCGAGATCATAGAAAACATCATCCTGGAGATGAGAAAGAGTAGCCGTGCGATCGTCATCATCGCGACCCATGACAGAGGGCAGGCACAGAGACTTGCGGACCGCCTCCTGGTAATGCGTGACGGAAAGATCACAGTCAGTCCTTCCTCGGGTGCCTGCCTTTCCGAAAAACGACAGTTTTAAGCCAACTGAATCCTTTTTTTGAGCGCCCTTTTTGTTGTCGTAGACGATTCTTCTCATTACCCGGCACAAAGGAGATTGTCAGAGTCCGGAGGAGAATATTATACTAACGCTTATGGATGAACATGGACGCAAGGAGAAGGTGATAACGATTACCTACGCTATCACTTCTTCTTCAGGAGAGATCGGGAAGATTGCGGAAGAAATAGCCCTGGAACAGACTGTCGAAGTTCCTGCGGAGGTCATTGGGGACGACAGGGTGCGAGAGGAGATTGTCGGCAAGGTCGTCTCGATTCACAGAACCGACAGTGAAACGGAAGAGCGCTGCATCGTTGAGATAGCCTATCCTGTTATCGTATCGAACTATGAGATCCCTCAGTTTCTCAACCTCCTGTACGGGAACATCTCGTTCAAGAGGGGAATCAGGATTGTCGACATGCACTTTCCGCCGGAATTCATCCGCACCTTCAGGGGCCCGAAGGTAGGGCTAGAGGGCATGAGAAGACTCATCGGCGTTTTCGACAGACCTCTCGTCTCTACTGCATTGAAACCGATGGGCAGATCGCCGGAAGAGCTGGCAGAAATGTGCTACCAATTTGCGCTCGGAGGAATCGATATCATCAAAGACGACCACAGTCTCGTGGATTTTCCCTTTTGCAGGTTTGAGGAGAGGGTTACGGAATGCATGAAGGCCATTGAGAGGGCGGAGGCGAAGACAGGCAAGAGAGCCCTTTACTTTCCGAACATTACTGGCCGCTTCGAAAGGATCATGAACAATGTGGAATACGCGATGGAGAAGAACGTTGGAGGTCTCCTCGTCTCTCCTTTTGTCATGGGGCTCGACTGCGTGAGACATATTGCAGAACGTGACGGGATCGACAAACCCGTCATGTCCCATCCCTCATTGACCGGAATTTTTTTTGCAGATAGCGAGACCGGCATTGCTCCCGGTCTCCTCCTCGGTAAACTCTTTAGGCTCATCGGCATAGACTGTTCCGTCTTTCCGAATTTTGGAGGACGGTTCTCCTTTGACCGGCCGACCTGCCTCTCGATTGCCGGTGCCTTGAGGGAGGAGTTTTATCATATGAGAAGCGCCTTCCCGACGCCGGCCGGAGGAATGCGCCTCGAAAACATTGCTGAAATCCTGCACTTTTATGGTAAGGATATTATCCTCCTCATCGGGGGGGCGCTGTATCTCAAATCCCGTGACCTTCAGGAGGGCGCACGATATTTTTGCGAAAGGGTTTCGGCTGCTTGCAGGCAGTAAGGTATTCTCGGAGAACTCCAGACTCTTTCTCGTCATTCTGTTTCGAACAGGGAGGTTGAGCGATGGGCGTTATTCACCGTTTTACCGGAGAAGAGAATAATTTCAATTGGGAGGGCGCGATCCCCCGAGGCTATATCAAGGCAAACACGAAGGGCGCTGACGGCAAGGTCCTCATCGGCAAAACCGATGGAGCCCGGCAGTTTATTATCAGGTATTTCCGCGTAGAGCCCGGCGGCTGGACTGCCCTCGAGAACCATCCCCATGACCATGGGATCTTTATCCTCCATGGGAGGGCCCGTGTTTTGCTTGGTAATGAAGAGGTAGAGGTGGGGCCCCGTGATGCCGTCTACATCAACCCTGACGAAGTCCATCAGCTGCGGCCCGTCGGGGACGAAGCCCTTGGTTTCCTCTGCATCGTGCCGCCGAAGGACAATGAGATTGGATGAGAAGGCCCAGGAACCGGCATACGGAATGACATCGCTTAAGGCACTCGGTGCTTGGTGATGAAAGGTCTTCTCAAAAACCTTGTCTTGAAGAACAGGGAACTCATATGGAAAGAAGCCGAGAAGATGCAAGGTTTTATGGCGCTCCTTATGAAGCCCAGGAACACGGGGGCAGGGTGGACGGAGGATGAGAAGAAGTCATTAAAGGCTCACCTGAAGCACCTTTCCGCTTTCCTTCCCGCACTCGTCATTTTTCTCTTGCCCGGCGGTTTCCTTCTCCTGCCCCTTCTTGCCATTGCCCTTGACAGGAGAAAAAAGAAGCGGCACGAGCTTGAAAAGTGATCTCAATGATCGGCGAGACTAAAGAGGGAGGTTCTCTTTCCATGCTCTCGTCCCCTGGGCTTCAGCGCCGTTATATATGCGGAAAAGACCATCGTCTCCACTCCCTCGCCAAAGTTCCAGCTTCTGATGATCTCGTCGCTGTTATCTTTATCCTGAACGACAATGTTGGTGAAGCCTGCCGCTGAAAGAATCCTTTTCAGTTCCTCAACGGGAACCGCTCCGGTAATTCAACCACTATAGGCATCTTCATTCTTCGTGATCTCTTCCGAAAATTCGCCTTTCTTCAGCACATCGGAAATCGCAAGCCTGCCTCCCGGTCTCAAGACTCGGTATGCTTCATTGAAAACGGCCTGTTTGTCAGGAGAGAGATTAACGACACAGTTGGAAATAATGACATCGATTGAAGACCCATGGAGGGGCAGACGCTCTATCTCCCCATGTCTGAACTCCACATTCTTCATCCCCAGCTTTTCCGCGTTTGCAGTCGCCTTTGCGACCATCTCAGGTGTCATATCAACACCAATGACATGACCGTTTGGTCCCACCTTCATGGATGAGAGGAAGGCGTCAAAACCGGCGCCGCTCCCAAGGTCGAGAACCGTTTCCCCAGCCGTAAGCTCGGCAATGGCATGGGGATTTCCGCAGCCGAGGCCGAGGTTAGCCTCTCCGAGGCCCACCTTTAATTCCTCTTCGGAGTACCCAAGCATCTTTCCCGTCTCCAGCAGGCTTATCGTATTGATCTCAGGAGCACAGCAACGTGCAGAAGAAAGGCACGATGGTCCGCCTGCTGCCACGGCAGAGTAGCTCTTCAATACCAGCTGTTTAATCTTTGCTCTTTTTTGATCCATCTTTCCGATCTTCATCATACCACAGAAGAGGGATGGTGTTCATACTCTTTGCATTCTCCTCTTGACCTTCCAGGCGCTCAAAAACATTTTGTTCGGGAAGGCAGGTATGGTGAGACGCCTCGTATCGCGATACCTTTGAAGGTTGCCGTCCACCGATGTCAGCTCAATGGGGGAAATCACTTTCGGTGGAGTCCCCCTCAGGGCACCTCTTTGCTGAAGGCTCACCGCATGTACGGGGCTTCGATCACCCCTGCCTTCCCATTGTGCACCGTTGGGGTTGACAAACTGTGATATAATCATATACCATTACGTTTATATGAAAGACATAGCGAAACTCTGCGGCGTCTTTTCCGATGAGACGAGAATGCGCATTCTCATGCTCCTCACGCGGAAGGAGATGTGCGTTTGCCAGATCATGGGGGTCCTCGGCATATCGCAACCTCTTGTGTCCCGAAATCTCTTTCTCCTCAGGAGCGCCGGGCTGCTCTCGGAGCGGAGAGAGGGAAAGCTCGTCTTCTATTCATTGATAAAGGACCTTCCCGCTGTTGCAGGAGGAATCATTTCCCTGCTGAAGAAACATCTGAAAGATGATCCAGTCTTTACCTCCGATCTCCAGTCCCTTGCCGACTGTTCCGCCTTTCAGAAGAGGTCCGGGAAATGTGATATGAAGACCTTCCTCGCCTTTATTGAAGAGCAAAGG
This sequence comes from Thermodesulfovibrionales bacterium, assembly GCA_035686305.1. Classification (NCBI taxonomy): domain Bacteria; kingdom Pseudomonadati; phylum Nitrospirota; class Thermodesulfovibrionia; order Thermodesulfovibrionales; species Thermodesulfovibrionales bacterium. The sequence continues at coordinate 44,936 of DASRZP010000053.1, forward strand.
AAAAAGAGGCAACGCAGTGTCAGGAAATAATACGAGGGGCATCAAGGGCACCGAAAAGCTTTTCTCGTGCTGGAGGAAGATTTATGGATAGACCTGTCATCTCGGCACTCATTGTCGTTGTATTCTGCTGCTGTGCCATACCACGGGACGGTCAGGGTACCGCGGGTGTCATGGGACGGTTTCTCGGTATCTCCGAAGCCCTGGCAGAAGCAAAGCCTGTCAGCCTCAGAGAGGCTGTAAGGCTTGCCCTTGAGAATAACCATGAAATACGGGCATCACAAAATGCCCTCTCGTCGCAGGGTGAAGATGTGGGGGTGGCGCTCAGCAACCTCCTCCCGAAGATAAGCTTTGAGGAACGGTTCTTGAGGACAACGAATCCCTCCTTCGCCTTTATGGCAAAGCTCAATCAGGCGCGGTTCACGCAGGAGGACTTCGCGATCAACTCGCTCAACAATCCCTCCGCCACAAACGACTTCCAGACATCCTTTTCCTTCGAGCAGCCGGTCTTCGTGAGGAAGGCGGGCGTGGGGCTCGATATGGCGAAGACGGAATATGCCGCGGGCAGGGAGGAATACATACGGAGACAGCAGGAGCTTGCCCTGAAGGTTGCGAAGACCTACCTCTCGGTGATGACTGCAAAGCAATTCGTGAGGGTCTCTGAAAAGGCGCTGGAAGACAGTCGCGAGCACTTGAGGGTGGCAGGGGTGCGATACAGCGATGGTGTCGGGCTCTATTCTGATTCTCTGCGGGCATCGACATCGGTGACCGAAGCAGAGCAGAGACTCGTGAGCGCTCAAAAGAATCTGAATGTTGCGAAGAGGGCCCTGGGACTTCTCCTCGGCAGGGACGAGGCCATCGAGACGACGGAGGGAGCACCCGATATCGCGTTGATGCCTGTTGAATACTATATGAATTCCTCACTCGCAAGAAGGGACATCAAGTCCCTGGAATTACGCTATGAGAACGCAAAGAATAATGTGAAGCTCGCTGAGGCCTCCTATTTCCCGAATATCGGAATCGGCGGGAACTATCAACTCAATGACCATAATACGCCCTTCGGCAGCGAGGGGACGAGCTGGACGCTCCTCGCTTTTCTGCGCTGGGACATTTTTGACGGCACGAAGAGGGAGCGTGAAAGGACAAAGGCTAAATTCCAGGTTGCCGAGACCGAAGAGCATCTCAAGGGGCTGAAGAAGGCTGTTTCCTTCAAGGTCTATGATGCCTATCTCGGCGTTGAGGAGGCGAAGAAGAACGCTGAGCTTTCGAGTTCGGCCCTTGCTACAGCCGAGGAAGGCACAAGGCTCGTGATGGCGCGGTACGAACGTTCCCTCTCGCCGGTCGTCGACCTCCTCGATGCGCAGGCGACTCTCGATCAGGCAAGGGCGAATGCAGTGGCCCGGTCAAACGACTATCTGCTCTCTGTTATCAATCTCTCTTACGAGGCAGGAACCATATTGCAGGACCTGAAGACAGAATAAGGAATCCGGAGGAGTGTTATGAAAAAAAAAGAGAGGACAGGCTGGAAGCGTTCGCGGAGAGGGGATGGCTGGAGAGGGAGAGGGAGACTCTTCCTCGTCCTCTGCTCTTCCACAATTGCCGTCTCTTCTCTTTTCGTTGCGGGCTGCAAGGAAAAGGTGAAGCCCGGCACTGCCGAGATAAGGAGTCAGGTCGTGAAGGGTGTCGTTGTTCAGGAAGTAAGACCGTCACGGGTCGATGAGTACTATGAGACTTCTGCCACGGTCAGGGCAAAGACGACGACCATGATTGCGAGCAGGATCATGGGCGTCGTGACGTCGGTGAAGGTGAGGGAAGGTGACAGGGTAAGAGCGGGACAGGTGCTGATATCGATTGACGACAGCGATTCCGCAGAAAAAGTGGCTGCAGCTGAGGCCGGGGAGCGGGAGGCGCTTAAGGCCCTGGAGGCGGCGAAGCAGAACAAAGCTCTCGCAGACATAACATACCGGAGGTATAAAGGCCTCGTCGATGAAAAGGTCATTACCCAGCAGGAGCTCGATCAGATCGAAACGCAGAAGAGGGTCGCAGACATCGAATGTGAACGGGTTCAGGAGATGGTGAACAGGGCAAAGGCGGGTCTCTCCGAGGCTCGGATATACCATGGCTTCACAAGAGTAACCTCTCCTTTCTCCGGAATAGTGACGGAAAAGAAGATCGAACAGGGGGGGATGGCGGTGCCGGGGGCTCCCCTCATGACGGTCGAAGATCCGTCCTCCTTTAGACTCGACGTGAACGTAGCGGAGAGCCTCCTAGGTAAGATGAGGACCGGCATGCCCGTCGATATCGTCCTTGAGTCGATCGGAAAGAATCTCAAGGGCAGGATATCCGAGATCGTTCCGGCAGTGGATCCCCTTTCAAGGACCTTTCTTGTGAAAGTTGAAGTTCCCGTCGAAGGGTTAAGGAGCGGTCTCTATGCAAAGGTGAGGATCCCCGTCGGGACGAAAGAGGCCCTTGTGGTTCCCGGGAATGCGATCGTCGAGAAGGGCCAGCTCACCGGAGTCTACACGGTCGATGAGAAAGGGATAATAGCCTACAGGCTTATCCGGACAGGAAAACGGTATGAAGAGGGCTTCGAGATAGTATCGGGGATAAACCCCGGAGACAAGATCATTAGCGAAGGTTCTGATAGGGCAATGGACGGGGGAATACTTGATCGAAGCGACAAAAAACAGGAACCATCTCAGACTCGACAGAGGTAGAATCGGATGAAGGGTATCGGCATCGCGGGCAGGATCGCAAAGTCATTCATACGGTCGAAACTTACTCCCCTCATCGTCATTGCATCTCTGCTCCTCGGGGTCTTTGCGATCATCGTCACGCCGAGGGAAGAAGAGCCGCAGATAGTCGTTCCGATGATCGATGTCATCGTAACCTATCCGGGCGCGTCGGCGCGAGAGGTCGAGGCGCGTGTGACGAGGCCCATGGAGAAGCTCCTCTGGGAAATAAAGGGTGTCGAATACATTTACTCTATCGTCAAGCCCGGGATGAACCTTACAATCGTGAGGTTCTATGTGGGGGAAGACATGGAGAAGAGTCTCGTCAATCTGTACAACAAGCTCATGTCGAACTACGATAAGATACCGCCTGGTGTGTCTCAGCCAATGGTAAAACCGAAATCGATCGATGATGTGCCTATCCTTACCCTCACGCTGTGGAGTGAAAACAAGCGGTATTCAGGATATGAGTTGAGGCGCGTTGCATGGGAGCTGGGCGACGAGATCAAGAAAGAGAAGGATGTCTCGGAGCTTACAGTCAAGGGAGGACAGAGGAGACAGGTCAGGATCGCCCTCGATCCTTCCAGGCTCAGGGCATACGATACTACAGCCTTTCAGATCATGGGCGCTCTGCAGAAGGCGAATGTTTCCCTCCCTTCCGGCGCTTTTCCTTCAGGGAACAGGGAGTACCTTGTTGATACAGGAAGATTTATCAGGGATGCCGGTGAGGTCGGCAGCCTCGTTGTCGGGGTAGTGAACGGCAGGCCCGTCTATCTGAAGGACGTGGCTGAGATCAAGGACGGACCAGAGGAGCCGGCCGATTACGTCTTCATGGGCCTGGGACCATCGGCCGAGAAGAAGGGGATTACAGCCGGTAAATCCGGGTTGTACGAGGCGGTCACCATAGCCATCGCAAAGAAGAAGGGTGCAAATGCAAGCATCGTCGCCCACGAAGCCCTCAAGAAGGTTGAGGCCTTAAGAGGCAACCTCCTGCCCTCTGCTATCAACGTGACGGTGACGAGGAATTACGGAGATACGGCAAAGGAAAAGTCAGATGAGTTGCTCGAGCATATGCTCATCGCCACCATCTCGGTGATCTTTCTCATCGCCCTTGCCCTTGGCTGGAGGGAATCTCTTGTTGTGGCGGTGGCCGTGCCTGTCACTCTTGCCCTGACGCTCCTTGTGAACTACCTCTACGGATACACCCTGAACAGGGTGACGCTCTTTGCCCTCATATTCTCAATCGGTATCCTCGTCGATGACGCCATCGTCGTTGTCGAAAACATACACAGACATTTCAGGCTCCGCAGGGTAGAGCCCCTTACTGCCGTCCTTGCTGTCGATGAAGTCGGCAACCCGACGATACTCGCCACCTTTGCCGTTATCGCGGCCCTTCTCCCCATGGCCTTCGTCTCCGGTCTCATGGGCCCCTATATGCGGCCCATACCCGTCGGCGCCTCAGCAGCCATGCTCTTTTCCCTCCTCGTCGCCTTCATTGTCAGCCCCTGGCTCAGTTACAAGGTCCTGAAGAACGTGAAACAGAAGGAGGGGGAAGAAGAGGGCGGGAGATTCCTTGGGCTCTATGGAAGAATGCTCGGTCCTCTTATCAACGACAGAAACAGGCGAATGGCTGCCCTCGCCGCTGTGGCCTCGCTCCTTGGATTGGCTCTTCTCCTCGTTCCGCTGGAGGCAGTCACGGTGAAGATGCTTCCCTTCGATAACAAGAGCGAACTTCAGGTGATTGTTGATATGCCGGAGGGCGTGACCCTTGAGGAGACGACAGCCCTGACAGGGGAACTGGGAAAATATCTGAAGACCGTTCCCGAGGTCACCGATTATCAGGTCTATGCCGGGACATCGGCGCCCTTCAACTTCAACGGCCTTGTGAGGCATTATTTCCTCAGGTCAGGGAGCAATGTGGCCGATATCCAGGTGAACTTCGTCGGCAAGGATGAGAGGACTGCCCAGAGCCACGATCTCGCAAAAAGGCTGCGGCCTGAACTTAAGAGGATTGGTGACAGATACGGCGCCAGGATGAAGGTTGCCGAGATTCCGCCGGGACCGCCTGTCCTGAGCACCCTCGTTGCCGAGGTCTACGGACCTGAGACGAGAGGGCAGATTGAGATCGCGAAAGAGATCAAGGAGATCTTTGCCAAGACACCGGGCGTTGTCGATGTAGACTGGTATGTAGAAGACAACCAGAAGAAAGTTACCTTTGAGATCGACAAGGAGAAGGCCGCGTTCAATGGTATCAGTACGGAGACCGCATTGCAGAGCCTGAGAATCGCACTGAACGGGATGGGGTCGGGTCTCGTCCATTTCGAGAGAGAGAAGGAGCCCGTTGAACTTTTTCTGAGAAGTCCCCTGGACGAACGGGCGAGTATCGAGTCACTGAAACAGATCACTGTGCCTTCGGCCTCAGGAAATCTTGTGGCCCTCTCGGATCTCGTTACGATGAGGGAAGGGCTGGAGGATAAGACGATATACCACAAGAACCTGAAGAACGTCACCTACGTAACAGGAGATGTGGCGGGTACGGAGGAAAGCCCTGTCTACGCGATCTTCAAGATGAAGGATAAGGTGAGGGACCTGAGGCTTCCCGAGGGCTATGAACTGAAGCAGTATTCATCGGTCCAGCCGTGGATCGAGGACAGGTATGCGATGAAGTGGGACGGCGAATGGCACATCACCTATGAGGTATTCAGGGACCTCGGCGTCGCCTTCGGCGCCGTGCTCATTCTTATTTACATACTCGTTGTGGCCTGGTTCAGGAGCTTCCTTACGCCGCTCATCATCATGGCCCCCATACCTCTTACCCTGGTCGGCATTCTCCCCGGACACTGGATGTTCGGAGCCTTCTTCACGGCCACGTCCATGATAGGCTTCATAGCGCTGGCAGGCATCATCGTGAGGAACTCCATACTCCTCGTCGATTTTGTCCAGATGGAATGGAGGGAACGGGGCAGTCTGAAAGACGCCCTGATAAAGGCGGGCGCTGTCCGGTTCAGACCGATCGTGCTCACGGCCGCTGCGGTAGTTGTGGGGTCTTTTGTCATGATCTTCGATCCCATATTCCAGGGGCTTGCGATAGCGATGATGTTCGGGGCGGTGGCGGCAACGGGGCTCACGCTTATCGTTGTTCCCCTCCTTTATTATGAGGTGTTTAAGAACAGGGGATGTCCTCTCAAAGAGGGGGAAAAGGTCAAGGGGAAAGAAGGAGGAGAGAAGGAGTTTTCAGAAATATAGGCTAACGTTGCAAGACTGGATAACCTATGAGGAGGTTGTGACATGTATTTGGCTAAGACTGACAATTGGTATCTCGAAAGAATCATCTGGCTCGTGGCTGGTATTTTCACGCTCTCAAGCGGTATATTGGCTTGGGTACACAGTGCATACTGGCTGATTCTGACATGCCTTGTCGGCGTGAACCTGATTGTTTTAGGACTTACAGGCTTTTGCCTGATGGCGAACATACTGTATTCACTCGGTGCAAAGCCAAGATTGCAGAAGTAAGGGACAAAAAAATTCAAGGAAATCTATCAAGGAGGCGAAGAATGGAGACCTACGAATACCTCTGTCTTGCGTGCAAAAGGCTCTATGTCCTCCGCGCGTCAGCGGAAAAGTGTGATGAAGGCAAAGAGTGCCCTCATTGCAAGAGCAGGGACGTCGTTCAGCTCGGCGTTTCAAGTCTCTTCGGTTTATCGGGCGGTTGAAACCCCTATGGTTGCTGAGACCGGTTCGGTCTCCCACTCATTGAGCATTGACCAGTCGCACACGGGCTTCTGCTGTTTTACCGATAGAGTTCAGCTGTTGTCTCTGAGAGGAGGCGCTCCTGAATTGTTTACGGAGCCAATTGATTCGTGAGTGCCTTCATAATTCTTTCATGATTGCATGATATCGTATTTCTCATCAGATTGCAGGGGGAGGTGAATCGAGAATGTGGAGAAACAGTTCCTGAAGGGTTATCCGGTCAAGAAGATCCGGGACATCGTCGAACAGGAATATTAAACGATAGGAGGTTCATGATGCGGAAATTCGTTGTCGTTACTATGGTCGTTTTTTTGTTTGCAGGCATTGCCTATGGCAAGGACTACGAGGTGAAGAAGAAGGCAGGGGGGTATGACGTGGAGGTCACGATCGATAAGAACCCGCCTGTGGTGGGTGACAATAATGTGAAGATCGAGATCAAGGACGCCTCAGGAAAGTACGTAACGGACGCCAAGGTGGTTGTGGATTATAGCATGCCTGCAATGCCCGGCATGCCGGCCATGAATTATAAGGCAGACGCTGAAGTGAAGGGGAATGAGTATAGGGCGAAGATGAATCTTTCGATGTCCGGCTCCTGGAACGTTGCGATAAAGGTCAATAAAGGCGGGAAGACGTCGACCATGAAATTCACCGTAGACGCGAAATGAAGGCCATGCTGCGTGATGCATGAGGACGCGGGCAGCATGAGAACAAGGCGGCAGACGGGGAAGACCTTTCTTTTTCGTCTCGCGTCCGTCCTGCTTCTCACGCTCTTCTCGTTTTTTTCCTGGATTCGCTGCGGCGGTGCCGCCGAGGGTGAATTGAGGCTTCAAGATCTTATCGACGATGCCCTGAAGTATAACCACGAGATCCTCGTGAACGAAGCACGGATCTCTGCCTCAAGGTTCAGGATACCCCAGGTGACGAGCCTCCCTGACCCCATGGTCACATTTGGGTACCAGAACGAGAGTTTCAAGAAATACACCTATGGCGATAAAGAGGGCTCACAGTGGATGTTTACCGCCTCCCAGTCGTTTCCCTATCCCGGCAAGCTCTCTCTGAAAGGCGAAATGGCTGCGAAGGAGGCCGAAGGGCTCAGGGCTGCCTCAGGCAGTATACGGCTGAAGACCATAGAAAAGGTCAAGGGACTTTACTATGATCTCTTGTTTGCTTACAAGAGCATCGATATCATCAGGGACAGGGCCGCCCTCTTTTCGAGATTGGAAGACGCTGCTGTGGCGCGCTATTCGTCGGGTCTGGGACTTCAGCAGGAGGTCCTCATGGTACAGACCGAGAAGTATATGCTCCTGGAAAAAGAGGAGATGGTGAAACAAAAAATAGAATCTCTCGAGGCCATGATCAACTCCACGGTCGGCAGGAATATCAACGCTCCCGTCGGCAGGCCCGTCGAGGAAAAGGAGACTGAATTCGCAACGTCCATGGAAGAACTCCTCGCCACCCATGTCCAACATTCACCCATGGTGAGAGAAAAAGAGGAGATGATCTCGGCAGCTGAGATTGCGGTTAAGATAGCAAGGAAGGAGTACTATCCCGACTTCACAGTCAACGCAGAGTATTTCAAGAGGGCCCGGGAGTTCGAGGATATGTGGAGTCTTACGACGAGCATCAACATCCCGCTCTTTTATAAGACGAAACAGCGCCAGGCTGTATTTGAGAAGGAAGCTCTTTTGTCAGAGGCTGTTCACGACCTCGAAGCGGTAAAATTGATGCTCTCTTCAACAATCAGGGACAATTATACCATGGTCAAGACCGCTGAGAGACTCATGAATCTTTACAAGAACGGCCTCGTCCCGAAGACCTACCAGGACTTCGAGGCGGCCCTTGCAGGGTATACGACCGGGAAGGTTGAGGCCTTGACCGTGATAAACAGACTGAGATCCCTCCTCGATTATGAAACGCTTTACTGGGCTCAATTTGCCGAAAGGGAAAAGGCGATTGCCCGGCTTCAGGCTGTCGCAGGGACGATGGACTCAGGAAGGAACGATCAGTGAAGAAATCATACCTCTTTGTCATCGGCGGATTGATCCTGGCAGGAGGGTTGCTCTGGTATGGTTCGAAATCCGGCCTCTTTCATCTGAACGTAGCGGGGAATCCGGCTGTGACGGTCCAGAAGGCACAACCCGCATCCGGACGTGAGACTCGTCCGGCTGAGGAGGCAAGGGAGAAGATTCACCCCCAGGGGAACGAAGTATCATCACAGTCACAAGCTCAGGAAGAAGCCCCCACCGTCGAGATACCTCCTGAGAAGCAACAACTTATCGGCATGAAGAGCGCTGTCGTGTCGGTGAGGCCCTTACAGAAGGTCATCAGAACCGTCGGGAGGATCGAATACGACGAGAGGAGACTGGCAACGGTGAATACGAAGGTTGAGGGTTGGATAGAGCGGCTCTATGTTGATTATACCGGTAGGCTTGTCAGGAAAGGTGAGCCCCTCGCCGAGATCTACAGCCCTGAACTCGTGGCGACGCAACAGGAATTCATAAATGTCCTGAGATGGGCGCGGCAGGGCAAGGAAGTGAAGAATGAAACGATCAATGCCATGCTCTCTAAGGACGCTGAGTCTATCGTTGAGGCTGCAAGGCAGAGGCTCAAGCTCTGGGATATATCGGATGATCAGATCAGGAAGATCGGGGAGTCGGAAAAACCGACAAGGACGCTCACAATTTACAGCCCGGTGAGCGGTTATATTATTCAGAAGACGGCGCTGCAGGGCATGCGAGTCATGCCGGGAGAAAAGCTCTTCGACATAGCCGATCTCTCCACGGTATGGATCATCGCCGATATTTATGAATACGATCTGGCGATGATAAAGGTTGGACAGACGGCAACAATCGTCCTGAGCTACTTTCCCGGAAAGGAGTTTTCGTCGAGAATCGATTATTTCTATCCGAGCCTTTCGGGCGAAACGAGAACCGGGAAAATCAGATTCACGATCCCCAATCCCAGGGACCAACTGAAGCCCCAGATGTTTACCAATGTTGAGGTAAGGATCAACCTCGGCAAGAAACTCGCCATCCCTGATGATGCTGTCATTGATACGGGCACGCGCCAGATCGTCTATGTTGACAGAGGTGAAGGCAACTTCGAGCCACGGGAGGTCGAACTCGGCCTGCGTTCCGAAGGGTTCAGGGAGGTGCTCAGGGGTCTGAAAGCAGGAGAGAGAGTCGCTTCGTCCGCGGCCTTCCTCATCGATTCCGAGGCGCAACTCAAAGGTGTCACACCCCTTGGGGGCCATAAACACTGAATGATAGCCAAGGTTATCGAATTCAGCGCAAGGAACAAGTTCATCATCTTCCTGATGGTGATATTCCTCTGTTGCTGGGGGTACTGGGCACTTACCAAGATCCCCCTCGATGCAATACCCGACCTCAGTGATACCCAGGTCATCATCTTCACGGACTGGGCAGGGAGGAGCCCTGATTTGGTTGAGGACCAGGTAACCTATCCCATAACCTCAACCCTCCTCGCCGCACCAAAGGTCCAGGCGGTGCGAGGATTCTCTTTTTTCGGCAGCTCCTTTATTTATGTAATCTTTGAGGAGGGAACGAATATCTATTGGGCGAGGAGCAGGGTCCTTGAGTATCTCCAGTCGGTGAGAAGCAAGCTCCCCGCGGACGTTAACCCCGTGCTCGGTCCCGATGCCACCAGCGTGGGTTGGGGATTCAGCTACGCACTCGTCGATGAGAAGGGAGGGCACGACCTCTCTCAGCTCCGCTCACTCCAGGACTGGAACATCAAGCTCGCCCTCGAAAGCGTGCCAGGCGTTTCCCAGGTAGCGAGCGTGGGCGGATTCGTGAAGCAGTACCAGATCACCATAGACCCGAACCGTCTTTCCGCCTACAACATTTCTCTCATGAAGATCATGGATGCAGTGCGGAAGAGCAACAATGACGTTGAGGGCCGTGTCCTTGAAATGTCCGGGGTGGAGTACATGGTAAGGGGGCGGGGATATATCAGGACCGTCGGTGATCTCGAGAACATCGCAGTCGGCACCAACGGCGCGGGGACTCCAGTGTATTTGCGTGACGTGGGCAGGGTTCAACTCGGACCGGAGATACGCAGGGGGCTCGCCGACCTTGACGGAAAAGGTGAAGTGGCAGGGGGAATAGTTGTGGTCCGCTTTGGTGAAAACGTCCTGAACGTTATAGACCGGGTAAAGGACAAGATCGCGAAAGAGATCCGGCCGTCCCTGCCGGACGGGGTCAGGATCGTCACTACGTATGATCGGTCGGATTTGATCCATGAATCCATCAATACCCTGAAGGAAGAGATCATCAAACTTTCACTGGCAGTGAGCGTCGTCTGCATTGTGTTCCTCTTCCATCTTCCCAGTGCCCTTGTCGTCATACTGACTCTGCCGGTGGCGATCATCATATCTTTCATCTGCATGTACTACCTCGGCGTTACCTCAAACATCATGAGCCTCGGCGGTATCGCCATAGCCATAGGTGCCATGGTCGATGCCTCAATTATCATGGTCGAAAACGCCCACAAGAAAATGGAGGAGTGGGTATGCGACCTCGGGAAGAGAGAAGAATGTACCAGGTTCGATGTGATTATCGATGCGGCAAAGGAAGTGGGCCCGTCGCTCTTTTTCTCTCTCCTCGTCATCACCGTCGGGTTCCTCCCAATCTTTACACTCCAGGCCCAGGCAGGGAGGCTCTTCAAGCCGCTGGCATACACAAAGACCTTTGCCATGCTCTTTTCCTCCTTCCTTGCGATTACGCTCACGCCGGTGCTCATGAGCATGTTTGTGCGTGACGACATACCCTTTTTGAAGAGGATACCGGTGCTCAAATACCTGTTCACCATATATCCCGAAGAAAACCATCCTGTCAGTGTCGTTTTGAGAAAGGTTTATGAACCCGTGGCTCGAGTCGCCCTGAGGTTTAAGTCGGCTGTCATCATCATCGCTGCCGTCATTTTGGTTTTAACAGTAATTCCCTTTAGGAAACTGGGCTCTGAATTCATGCCCCCTCTCTATGAGGGAACGCTCTTCTATATGCCGGTCACGGTCCCCGCTGCCTCCATCTCGGTTGCGTCCCAGCTTCTCCGGGTTCAGGACAGAATCCTGAAGAAGATTCCTGAAGTGGCACAGGTTTTTGGAAAGGCAGGACGAGCTGAGACAGCGACCGATCCAGCGCCTTTGGAGATGTTCGAGACCATTATCAACCTCAAGCCTGAGTCACAGTGGAGAGAGGGGATGGATGTGGAAAAGCTCAAGAACGAGATGAATGATGCCCTCCAGATCCCCGGCGTATCGAATTCATTCACCATGCCGATCAAGGCAAGGATCGACATGCTCGCCACCGGTATCAGAACGCCTGTGGGGGTGAAAGTTCTCGGGCCAAAATTGGATGTAATCGAAAAGATATCTACAGGGGTGGAAGATGTCATCAAAACGGTCCCCGGAACGAGGAGCGCATATGCCGAAAGGGTGACCACGGGTTATTTTCTCGATATCAGGCCCAGGCGTGAAGAGATCGCACGGTACGGCCTTTCAATGGACGATATTCAGGGGGTGATTGCAAGTACGCTCGGGGGAATGAACCTCACCACGACGGTCGAGGGAAGAGAGCGCTATCCGGTCAATGTGAGATATGCGAGAGAGCTGAGAAATGACGTCGAAAAGATAAAGGGGATATTTGTTCCCGTCACCATGGGGGTTGGCCTGCCCGGCATGTCGGACGGCCCGAGAGCCGGCAGCCTTTCCCACATCCCCCTCGGGGAACTTGCCGATGTAAAGATTGTGAAGGGACCTACATCGATAAAAAGTGAAGAAGGGCTTCTTGCCAATTATGTCTATGTGGATTTTTCCGGCCGTGATGTAGGCGGTTACGTGAAAGAGGCAAAAGAAAAAGTGGCACACAAGGTCGCACTCCCTGATGGTTACAGGCTCCAGTGGAGCGGCGAGTATGAGTACCTTGTCAAGACCCATGAACGATTGGTACTCGTCATCCCGTTGACTGCACTTATCATCTTTGTGCTTATTTACCTTAACACCAAATCGCTCACCAAGACGATGATCGTCCTTTTGGCCGTGCCGTTCTCCCTGGTAGGTTCATTCTGGCTTCTCTATTTTCTCGACTACAATATGAGCATTGCCGTCTGGGTCGGCATTATCGCCCTTGCAGGACTGGATGCTGAAACAGGTGTTGTCATGCTTCTCTATCTTGACCTGGCGTATGAACAATGGAAAAGGGAAGGGCGCCTTCGCACCATGGATGATCTGAGGGAAGCGGTCATGTACGGAGCGGTGAAGCGGATAAGGCCGAAGATCATGACCGTGAGCGTCATTCTTGCGGGCCTTGTTCCGATTATGATGAGCGGCGGTGTCCTGGGAAAATACTTTCCGCTCCTTTTCAAGGGCGGGGCAGGAACAGATGTGATGCAGCGCATCGCCGCACCTATGGTGGGAGGCGTTATCACCTCCACGATCCTTGAACTTATAATCTATCCTGCCATTTACATGATCTGGAAGGGAAGGGTGATGAAGAAAGCGGGAAGCCTCGCCTCATCGTAGTTATGGGCTGAGGTTTTTCGAGAGGAGAAATTACTGAACAAGGGTATCGTTTCCGACCCGAAACTTCAGTGTCTCCTGTGCAAGGCTCTCATATAATTCCGGAAGCCATGGAGGCCCCGACGTCACAGCCCGGCTGCGAAGGCCTCCTCGAAGGTCGGCGGGCATGATAATGATGTCGGCATTTTCGAGGCCCACCGTCGCCACGAGAACAAACAACTCTTCGATAGCGCGGTCGCCAACTGCGATGCACCCCTTGGATTTTGCCTTGCCATGAATGAAGATATCCCCGCCCAGGTCAGTCCGGTTTTCGTCCTCTGCCTTCTGACGGTCATAGTCGTTGGGATAATTCAGCTTCATGGAGAGATGAAACCTGCTGTTCGGGTTCAACTCGACCAATTGGTAGAGACCCTCAGGAACTTGAAGATCTCCTTGTCTCTGTTTAGGGCCTTGGGTACCGCTCGCTGCAAGGATTTCATAGGTGCGTATATGGAGCCATGCGCCGTCGTCCCCCTGAGACCATAGCTCGAGTTTCCGCTCCTCCTTCAAACCGATCAGGGCGATATGGAAAGGGGGATAGACCGCTCCTACCCGCTCAAAGAACGGCTTGATGCGGGCCTCTGCCTTGGGCCCGAGATGTGTAATTACTTCTTCAACTGATCGCTTCCCCGCTGGAAGGGAGCTTTCCCCGAATCGAGGAGGTTTTTGATGATAGGAATGGTTGACGGAGCTGTGCCCGGCAGTCGCGGAAATGAAGAGGAACAGTACCATGATCGTCAACCATGGTTTCCTGATCATTCCCGGAAGATGCATATCGTCTCAACTTTACACTTTTTGATGAAAAAAATGCAAGACGTCGCATCCCAATCCTGCCGGACTCTTGACAACAGAAACGCTTTTTTCGTACAATGCTAGAAATAAATAATAAGACTGTCTTTCCGGTAACGAGGTGCGATGAAGAGACGGAATTTCCTGCAGGCGTTACTAGCCTTGCTCGGTTCGATTTCCTTTGCCTCTTTTGTTTATCCCCTGGTACGGTTCCTCGCTCCTCCGAGCGCAGAAGCAAAAGCCAGAAAAGTGACTCTCCAGAAAAACGAGGTCCCTGTCGGAGGCGCTAAGAACATCGTAGTCAACAATTCCCCTGCCATTGTCATTAACAGAGCGGGTAAGGGGTTTATCGCCTTCTCGAAGGTCTGCACCCATCTCGGGTGTCTCGTCGAATATGATAAAGACAACAACAGGTTGGTCTGCCCCTGTCATGCGGGAATATACGACCTTGAAGGTAATGTCCTCTCCGGTCCTCCGCCGAAACCTCTGCCGAAGCTTCCTCTGAGAGTGGAAGGCGACAATATTGTAATAGGGTAGGAGATATGCTCGACAAAGTAAGGAATTGGTTAGAAGTGAGGATAGGTCTCGACGATATCGTGAAGACCCAGCTTACGGAAAACAGGGTTCCGAAGAATATCAATGTCTTCTATACCCTCGGCGTTGTCGCCCTTGTCGGATATGTCATTCAGGTAATTTCCGGTATCTTCCTCCTCATCTATTATATCCCCCATCCTGAACATGCGTTCAGAAGCGTTCAGGATATTATGAGCAGAGTTCCTTACGGCTGGCTTTTCAGGCAGATGCATGTCGTCGGCAGCAACCTTATGATAGCCGCCGTCTTCCTCCATATGATCACCGTCTTTCTCATGGGAAACTACAAGAGGCCGAGGGAACTGACATGGGTCGGTGGAGGATTGATGCTTCTCGTGACGCTTATATTCGGCCTGAGCGGCTATCTCCTCCCATGGACGCAGTTGAGTTATTGGGCCACAACGGTTGTTACCTCCATGCCGACAGCCTTTCCCCTGGTGGGCGACTTTATTGCCCAGGTGTTGCGAGGCGGCGACCATGTGACGGGTACCACGCTGAGCAGGTTTTTTGCGCTCCATATCGCGATCCTGCCTCCGATATTCCTCTCTCTCTTGGCGCTGCATGTATTCCTTATAAAACGCATCGGTATTTCTGCGACCCCCTTCGGCTTCTCGGACGAAGAGAGGAGGCCGTTGACTGAATACATCAAGAAGACCCATCCCGACGGCTATCCTTTCTATCCTTATTTGTTTCAGAAGGAAGTCATGATGGTCATGTTCTATATCGCCGTCATGTTCTTTGCGATCAGCTTTATGCCGACCTTATTCCTGCCCGAAGAGGCCAATACTCCTGCTGACCCTCTCATGACGCCTGCTCAGATAAGGCCTGAGTGGTATTTCCTCGGACCCTACGAGATGCTGAAACTGGTGCCGAATAAATTTCTCGGTATCAGTATACAGATAATCCTCGTCGGTATTTTCCTCTTGTGGCCTTTCTTCGACACACAGAAGGAAAAGAATATTCTGAAGAGACCGTTGTTGCGGGGTGTGTTTATCTTTCTCATGGCTCTCTGGATTGTGCTCATGTTCCTGGGGAGGCGCTCATGAGCAGGAAATACCTGTTGCTGCTGACAGTGCTCATTGTCTTTATTCTGCCTTCATTCGCTCCTGGAGGGTATAAAGAGGAATTTGAGAAAGAGTTCATGTCAAAGCCCTGGGCAGGCGAGCAGGCCGAGGAGGACGTCTGCATAGAATGTCACAGCTCTGATAAGATGAAGCCGGCCTTCCGGACCATCACGGAAGAATGGAGGGCGAGCTGGCACGCTCAGAATAAAGTGTCATGTCACGACTGTCACGGCGGAGACTCAAAAGATGCAACAATGGCGATGTCCCGTCAGAGGGGCTTTGTCGGGAGTCCGAAGTATGTTGAAATTCCTGAGTTCTGCGGCAAGTGTCATATCGGCATTTACTGGAACTATCTCGACAGCGGCCATGGGAAGGCGTTGAAGTCCTCGGTTAAGGGACCGAACTGCACGACCTGTCACGGTTCCCATAATATTCAGAAGGCGAGCATTGATATTATCAATGAGCAGCGTTGTTCAAAATGCCATTCCTACGAGCGCGCGAAGACCATGAAGCAGGCCCTCTTCCTCACGGAGAAGAAGATCGGAGAGTTGGAGAGCAGTTTCAGGAGATTGAGGGCTGAAGGCGTATTTGATGAGGATGATGAAAGGGCGCTTTTCAGTACCCAGGCAGAGTTTCGGGCAATCTTCCACACCGTGGACGTCTCCCTTGTCAAAGACAGGACAGATGACTTTACAAAGAAGTTAAACGTCCTCGAAAAGGGGGTGCAGGACACCTTTAAGGAACTCCGTTTCAGGAAGAATTTCTCTGCCTTCATCATGCTTCTCTTCGCTGCTATGGGCATCGTGGTGTTCGCTCTCACAAAGACTCCCAAGGAGTGATCAGAGTATTTCGGGGATTTTCTCCCCGGCGGAGAATGGCATAGATTTTCTTATGTCTAAGTTCCTTCCTTTGTTCATGTGATGAATTCCCCCGAGGACATGGGCATGGTCCTCTCTCTTCATCCCTCTTGCAACCATAATAATCATTGAATTGAGGCATCTAAGGCCGTTAGAATATCAGAGGGAGGGTTGGTTGCATGAGCACTACGATTCGCATAGTCCCCTGCACCCCGGATGAAGTCTTCGTCCCGGTAGACCAATCCAGCTTCGTTGACGGCTTGAGGATCCCCTTCGACGTCTTCGCAAAGGATAGAAACATCATAAAGTTCCTCTTTTCGAAGAACACGGTCTTCTGCGACATAGCGAGAGAGATCCTGGCCATGCAGTCCCTCACGGAGTTCTTTATCAAAGAGCGGGACCTGGCGGATTACCACAACTTCCGGAAAATGGCAAAGGTAATCAGGGAAGACAGGGGGCAGCGCGTGCTCTTCGAGGACTACTCCTATCATAAGGAGAGAAGCTTCATCCTGAGAAGGGACCTTATTACGGCGGACGTGGCAACCAAGCTGAGGATCGGCATCCTGAAGTTCCCCACCTTCGGTGAGATTCCTCTCATAGAAGACCTGACTGGTGAATTGATCGTGAAGAAAATAAAAGACCTTGAATACGACATTGTAATACCGGTTTCAAAGCTCGATGCCTATGAGACCTATCTCTCGGGACTCAGAGAAGACCCTGTTTTTGAAAAACACTTTCTCATGAGGGAACTCCTGAAGATCAAAACGCAAAGACTTTTCAGCGACGTGTCGAATGATGACTACCTCGACGACCTGATAGAGGCGACGATAGAGATGTCTCAATTCATCATTGACCACAAACATCTGGTCGTACAAATGACCTGCTCCCACCTCTACGACTTCTATCTCTATGTCCATTCGGTAAATGTGATGCTTCTCTCTGCTGTCCTCGGTTCTAATCTCGGCATCCCCAGGGACGAGATAACGCCTCTTTCCATTGGTGCCATACTCCACGATATCGGGAAAACGACAATCGCGAATGATCTTCTTGACAAGGCCGGCAATCTCTCCAGCGAAGAGCATTCCATCTACCAGGGTTACGCCCTCAAAAGCGTGGAGATCCTCAACGGCATGAAGAAAGTTCCCGCAGAAGCCATCGAGATAGCGAAGTTCCACCAGGGGAAACTTACAGGTTCCGGAATCACGGACAACAGGGCTCCTCTCATTGCAAGGATCGTAGGGCTCACGAACGCCTATGACACGATGGTGTCGAACAAGATCAAGTCACCGAAGAAGAAGGCCTTTGAGGCCCTTGACATTCTCAGGCAGGAAAAAAACCATTATGATGAGATGGTCATGGAGACCTTTATCCGGATCTTTTCATAGGAATTGCGCTCACGACGGTAGCCCCTCTTGAGAACTCTAAGGACAATGCCGGGGAACTATTTGCCTCGTATTACTCCTACACCTGGGTTGACGATACGCCGTATCCTTTTTGTTCTCTGGTGGCGAATCTCAGCTTGCCGGTATAAATCGGGATGGCAAACTTGAGCAACAGCGTATAGATAAGTGCGCCTGTGGCCCATATGCCGATTGCCACGAGAATTTCCGGGGTCGTGGGAGAATACTCATAGATCTCTCCGAGGGTATCAGGGACAAAGCCGGGTACCACGAGACCCATGCCCTTCTCGATATACACCCCTGTGATAACAAAGATACATGCCATATTGAGTGTCGTGAAGTTCTCCCTGGTCTTCGGGAGGAGGAAGAGGAGGAATGCCGTGATATTCAATACCGAGGCGAACCATATCCACGGCACAAGACGAACCTTTCCGTGAAGGCCGAAATAGAGGTATTTGATCGGGTAGGAGTGGATGCTTCCTGAATAGAACTCCTTGAAGACCTCTGCGCCGAGGAGGAAAAGGTTAATGGCCATTGCGTAGGCGATCAATTCGGCGATCTTGAAGATTGCCCGGTTGTCGATCTCGACTTCAGAGAGTTTTCTGATGATCTGAAAGAGAATGATCATCAGGGCAGGTCCCGAACAGAAGGCCGATGCAAGAAAGCGTGGTGCAAGGATCGAAGCATTCCAGAAGGGCCTGGCCGAAAGGCCGTTGTAAAGAAAAGCCGTTACCGTATGTATGCTGACTGCCCAGGGGATGGAGAGTATGATGAGAGGCCCGATGACGGACATCTTATACTCCTTCCCGATGGAAAGCCTGTAAAGGACATAAAAAGATATCAGCGTATTGATCGCAAGGTATCCGTTCAGAACCAGCACGTCCCAGGCGAGAAGCGATACCGGGAAGTTCATGGTGCCGATCACCGGCAGGATGTGCCATACCCTGAGAGGCTGGCCCATATCGACAAGGATAAAGAGTATGCACATCGTTATCGCCGTTATTGCCAGCAATTCTCCGAAGAGCACGATCTCCTTTATCGGCTTGAAATTATAGACATAGGCGGGGACTACGAGCAGGACGGCTGCTGCAGCAACGCCCACGAGGAACGTGAAATTCGATATATAGTACCCCCATGAGACCTGGTCCCTCATCGCAGTCATGATGAGTCCCCTGTTGATCTGGTCGATATAGGCGCTCAATCCGAGGATGATGAAGATCGAAAGGAAGCCTATCCAGAGGTAGTACTTTGTTCCGCCTATAAAGACCTGTTTCAGGGCGATGAAGAAATTCTTTATGATGTGAGCCATGGACGGTCCCTCCTATACTCCATATGCGAAGAAGTAATAAAATTTGGGATTTGTATTGAGATCCTCTTTGAGGCGGAAAACCCTTTTGTTCTCGATGGCGTACCTGATCTCGCTCTTGGGATCAAGGAGGTTTCCGAATTTCCTTGCGCCCACGGGACAAGCCTCCACGCAGGCAGGGTACCTCCCGTTCCTTGACCGTTGAATGCAGAAGGTGCATTTTTCGACCACTCCCTTGTAACGCGGGCGGTTTCCGAGATAGTGCGTTTTCGGATTGATCTCCTCGGTCTTCCTGCTGGGCTCCCCCCAGTTGAAGCGGCGTGCACCATAAGGACATGCTGCCATGCAGTATCTGCAGCCGATACACCAGTTATAGTCCACCACGACGATGCCGTCGGGTTCCTTCCAGGTCGCCTGTGTAGGACAGGCCTTGACGCAAGGAGGATTCTCGCACTGTTGACATTGGACGGGCATGTAGAAATACCCCGGCTCCGGCACCTGAGAAGGGCTGTAGTATTTTTCTGATTCTTCAAGGTCGACCCATTTATTACCCTTCTTGAATCTCAACACCGTTATCCAGTGGATCTGAGGGTCTTTGGATTGGTTATTCTCCTCAACGCAGCCGTAAACGCAGCGTCTGCAGCCGATGCACCTTGACAGGTCGAGACCGTATCCAAACAAGACTCCAGGGAGAGCCTTCTCGTTGCCTATCGAAATCGCCTTCTTGTACTTCTGCTCATACTCTCTTTCAAGGCGCTCTATGACCTTCTTTATCTCAGTTTCGTTCATTTCCCTGAAGTGTTTCTGGAAAAAGGCCTCCCAGAAAGAAGCGTCTGCCTTATCGAGCGGAAGCATTGTGCCTGCCAGTCCAACTGCAGCACCCTTCAAAAAGGTGCGACGGTTTATCGTCATCTCTCTCTTATCTCCACTCATGCTCTCTTTCATCAAACACCTCTACTATTTGATATCATACGGTGATGTTGGGGGAGGCAAAGGCTGGATCGGCTTAAACCTCGGATCATGGGGCCAGTGACAGTGGACGCAGAGGCGGTACTGTTTTTCTCCGTTCCACATTCCTGTTCTCTTGCCATGGAGACCGGCCTTCCATTCACGCAGTATTACGCCGTGACACTGACCGCAGAGGTTGTACGATTCCTCGAACCGAACGATCGTCCCATTGGCGAGTCGCAACGTATCCCTGTTATCGGGATTATGGCAGTCAAAGCACCATCCGCCGGGCATATGGTTGAGGATGATATCCTGATGCATCCCCTCGAGCTTTCTCGGCTTTCTGTTTACCGGCATACCCTGATGACATTGTGAGCAGGGGAATATCCCCTCGCTAAAAGGCGGGGGAGGGACAAAAAATTTCTTCGGGATGTCCTGTTCCGTGGTTTCAGCGAAGGAGAACGAAAAAGGAAGGCAGAAACAAGAGACCATAAGGATAAAGAAGACCGTCTTGGTATGTTTCATGTTTACCCTGTACTCCCCGTTAGGATTTTTTACTGCTGCCACACTCTCTTTTATTTTATATACTAATCTCTTCTTTCATGCCATTGCAAGCATTTATCCACCTTGCCCGTAAAAAAGAGAGGCTAATGCGATTCCTTAAGATTGAACACAGGAAATATCTTCGTGATGAAGTAGAAGAGTACGAAGGGCATGATGAAGATGGCGAGCGCTCCGAAAAAGCCTTCCTTCAGGGTCTCCCAGTTATGGGGGATGATCGGAAGATGATAGTGCATGTAACCCGCAAAGGTCAGAGAGAATGCCTGACCTCCAATAACAACATTGTACCTCATCATGAAGACACCGAAAAGGACGAGGGCAACACCGATGACCGTCCTTCTTATGGTCAACCCCGGCGTCAGGAAAAGGATAAGGGGAATAAGATTGCCGCAGGTGTACTGGAGAATGAAGATATTGGTGAAGTCCCTGCCGTAGATGACGCTCCTGAGAACATCCCACGATTTCACCGCGGTGTAACCCCGGAAGATGAGGTCGAGGAGTTCAAGGCTTATGGCAAAAACCAGGAACAGGAGCAAGTACTTTGCCGTCATTTTGACGACGTTGATCTCGACACTCTTCAACTCTTCCTTGGACTGGTATATCTGGTAAGCGGTCTTCTTCCGCGTAGCGAGTATTTTTCTGATTTCCATCGTGACGATGTAGGTGAGGAGGCAGAGGGCGATACCTGAGACGACTGCGGACATGATGAAGATGACCGGCATGAGGGGTGTCATCCAGAGAGCGTTCGCCTTGACCGAGCCGAAGATGAACCCTGCATAGCCGTGGAGGAAACAGGCAACGGGGATCCCGAGCCCTGCAAGAACCTTGATCGTCTTTTCGTCTTTGTGGAGGGCTTCCTCGCTGATATCAAAGACTCCAAGGGTCAATGCCGTGTAAATGAGATATTGGATCTTCTCAGAAAGACGCTTGTCCTGCTTTTTTCTGAGGGATAAGGACATCTCCACAAAGCGCTTCCGGTAGAGGAACCAGAGTTCGGACGCAACGATCGCTCCATAGGTGAAAAAAACGATACCAAAGGCGGCGATGGCAGAGGTGAAATGGGGGGTCATCATGACATTGATGCCCCTCGTAGGAAACTGGAGATGCAAGACGATGGGCATGGGGGCGGCAAAGAGCAGCGCAAAGGAGAAGACGAGGGCAAACCGAGCTATCTCTTTCAATTGCTTCACTCCAAAGACATGGTAAAGGGATGAGAGGACAAAGGCCCCAGCGACGAGACCTGTCATAAAAGGGTACATGACGATCTGGATGCTCCAGTAGATATATTCATTCGGTAAGACAAATAACTCCTTCAGGGTCCATGCTTCTCCGTGAACCATCTTATCGTACCTCCTCATCCAAACCGACGTAGTAAACCTGCGGTTTTGTTCCGTATTCGCTCTTTAAGACCCCGACCCTTTCCGTCTTAATCGTCTTGGCCACGGGATCATTGGGGTCCATGATATTGCCGACCATCCTCGCGCCGAAGGGACATGCCTCGACGCAGGCGGTCTTCATGCCCTTATAGAGGCGGTGGACGCAGAAGGTGCATTTCTCGGCCGTATGGTAGACGGGATGGAAGAATCTCACTCCGTAAGGGCAGGCCATGATACAGTATCCGCAGCCGATGCACCATGTACGGTCAACGAGCACGATGCCATCCGGTCGCTGATACGTGGCGCCCACAGGACAGACCTGAACACAGGGCGGGTTTTCACACTGATTGCAGAGTTTCGGCACAAAGAAGGCCTTGTTGATATCTTCTTTCTTGATATCCTGGAAACCCGCTATACCGAGGTCGATCTTGCTCGTGGTGAAGCCGTCCCTTGCCCCCTTGGGAGAGTCGGCAAAGAGCTTTCCCTCTTTCGTCAGCACATATCTCTCGACCCAGGTCCTCGTGACGTTGGCGTCATAGGGTATCTCATTTTCGTTCTTGCATGCCTTCACGCACATGCCGCAGCCGACGCATTTGTACGTGTCCACCAGGAAGACCCACCTCACCTTTGGTTTGTCGCCTTTTGCGGCAAGGATCTCCTTCGGGTCCATGATTTCGAGTGCCGCCAGGGGCAGGGTCAAGCCCGTTATCCCTTTGGCTGTATTTTTCAAGAAGTCTCTTCTCGTGATCATTTCGAGCCTCCCAATCTCGGGTTGTGGGGGTTATGACACATGACACAGTCTATACCAGGGTTATGTTGCTCAGGATCTATCCCCCTGATATTCGCCCTCCCGCTTGTGGGATAGGCGAGGGGATAATGGCACCTGAGGCAGAGGCTCCTGCTCCTGTCGATCTGGAGCTTGGGCGGGTCCGACGGATGGTCGAGGGCAGGACCATGGCAGTTTTCGCAGTTTATGATCGCGTGGGGGGTCTGCATGATGCTTTCATATTTGTCGGGGTGGCAGTCTTTGCAGTAGGTATTGTCGAACTTGTACTTGACCGTGAAGTTTTTCCAGAATTCCTCATTATTCTTATTATGCCATCCGTACATATAACCACGTTCCCAGACACCGAAACTCTTGGGCACGTAGAATACTCTGATTATCAGTATGACGGCAATGATGCCGATGACTGCATACAGCGGTCGCCAGACATGACTCTTCACGGAAACTACCTCCCCTTATCAGATGAAGTACGATCGTTCGTTACGCCGGAAAAAACGTCGCGCCAGTATACCCTCTTGCGTAGAATTAGCCAATAAATCGTTTCGGGTCTCGATATTCGTGGCATCTAATACAAGCTCTCTTTCCGCTCTCAGGAGTGACGCGCCACACATGGGGTTTGTGGCACTCCTTACACTGCATGCCGACGACTTTAATATGGAGATTGTGCTTTCCAACATCGATGATGTTTCTGTGACAGCTCAGGCAGTCTCCCCAGTCCGGTCTTACTTTCGCATGGGGCTTGTGGCATGTGTAGCAATAAAACTGCATCGGCGCATCGGCCGGGACCGATATCTTGAGAGCCTTGCCGATGGTCTCTTTTGTAGGCTGATAGTGCTTCACATCGATCGTACCGTCGGCGATCAGTTCTCTCCTCACTTCCTCTCCGCCGTGACAGAAGAGGCACTTCTTTCTCCCGGGTCTGAGGTCAGTCGTCCGGTCGGTATGACAGTTAAGGCAGGCGAGGGCTTCCATCCCCGTGCCGTGAACCTCCTTGCCTTTGTGACACCTTGTGCAGAAATGCTCTTCCGGCGTGAATTTATGTACGACATAACCGTGGCATTTGGAGCATTCCACCTGTTCCATGAATACATGCTTTGCATGGAGTGTTGATTGATTGATCATCGGGGCCTTGGGGAATTTCTCGTCCTTCTCCCAGTGGCACCGAATGCAGTATTTCCAGGGAACAATGACCTTGCCGTGGCGTTCCGGAACGGACGTGGGTCTGTGGAGAACAAAGCTTATAAGCAGTCTGTTCTGTTCGGGAATCGTGAGGTGATGGCATTCATGGCAGTTTATTCCGGTATGTTCGCTCTTCTCCCACGCTTCAAAGGCCGGTTTCATAATATGACAGCTCACGCAGAACTTCGGATTGTTCTGGGTAAAATCATAGAACTTATAGGCTACGACACCGCTTCCGGTGAGTATTACCATGAGGAGGACTGCGATGATCGCCTTTGCCGTAACGGACATTCCCTGGTTGATCTTTGAAAAGAAGTTCTTGACCGGTCTGAACGGATTCATGATCTAAAACCTCCCTGGACTGGTCTCATCCTTTTCTTTCCCCTTCCGTCATAGTGACAGGAACGTCTTCGGATCCTTGTACGGGTGACACTTCACGCAGTCTTTTCTCGCCTGGGTCTCTGTTACGGTCCATACGTGGGGTTTATGGCAGTCTTTGCACTGCATTCCCGCGACCTTGATATGGTACTCGTGCTTACCCGTTGAGGGGACATTGCTGTGGCATTTCATGCAGTCATTCCAGTCAGGTCTCACCCTCTTGTGGGGCTGGTGGCACTCATAGCAGTAGAACTGCATCGGTGCGCTGTCAGGGACATTGATCTTTATCGCCTTCCTGATGATATCGGGCGACGGCTGGAAATGCTTTACGTCGATCGTCCCGCCGGCAATGAGCTCCTGTCTCACCTCTTCATCGCCATGACAGAAGAGACATTTCTTCCTTCCCGGCCTCAGGTTCTTCGTCCTTTCCGTGTGGCAGTTGAGGCAGGCGAGCTTCTCCATGCCCGTACCATGGACGTCTTTGCCGATATGACACTTCAGGCAGAACCTCTCCTCAGTCGGGAACTTATGGATAACGTATCCATGACACTGCGTGCACTCGAGATTTGCTGTTGTCGCATGCCGTATGTGGTATTGCGATTTCGAGACGTTTGGCGCGTCCGGGTACTTCTTGTTCTTCTCCCAGTGGCAGTTCATGCAGAATCTCTTCTTTACGATGATCTCCCCGTGCCTCGGGGATACGGTCTTGTGGCCGAGAAAGACGAACTTGTACATCTGCACCATCTGTTCTTGCTTTGTGGAATGGTGACAGTCATGGCAGTTTACCCTGTTGTGCTCGCTCCTTGCCCATGCTGCGTTGGCTGAGTCATGAACGTGGCAGAGGATGCAGGCCTGGGGATCGTTTTCGAAATAGTCATTGATCTTGTAGCCGACGGTACCTGCTGAAAGGAGGAAGAGGAAGAGAAAGACCATGATGAGGATCTTTGCCTTCCGTGACAGTCTTTCAGTAAACCAGGTTGTTATCTTGTCAAGCACAGCCAATCCTCCTTCCCTCAGTTATCGTCTGATTTCCTTGAAAGTCTCATATGCAGCTCGTACCGTCTTGTCAATGTCCTTCGCTGTATGAGCAAGGGAGAGAAAGCCCGCCTCGAACTGTGAGGGCGCTATATTAATGCCTCTCTCGAGCATTCCCATGAAGAACCGGGCAAATTTCGTGGTATCAGAGGTTTTTGCCGAGGGGTAGTCGATGACCTCTCTGTCGGTAAAATAGCTGCAAAACATCGTTCCTGCCCTGTAAAACCGCGTCGTGACACCTGCCTTTCCGGCGGCGTCCTTCAATCCTTCTTCAAGGCGCTCCATGGTCCCGTCGAGTCTTTCGTATGTGCCTTTTCTCGAGAGGACCTTCAGGGTCTCAATGCCGGCGGTCATTGCGACGGGGTTTCCAGAAAGGGTACCTGCCTGATAGACCGGACCTTCCGGAGCGACCATGGCCATGATCTCACCTTTCCCGCCGTATGCGCCCACAGGCATACCGCCTCCGATGATCTTGCCGAGGCAGGTCATGTCGGGCTTTATCCCGTAATGCGCCTGTGCCCCTCCGTAGGCAACTCTAAACCCTGTCATCACCTCGTCGAAGATGAGGACGATGCCGTATTTTTGGGTTTCCTTCCGCAGGGTCTCGAGAAATCCCGGCACCGGCAATACGCACCCTATGTTACCGACAACAGGTTCGAGAATGACGCAGGCGAGAGATCTCCAGTCTTTCCTGACGGTCTCCCTAAAGTTCCTGACGTCGTTGAAAGGAAGGGTTATGGTGTTTCTTGCATAGGAACGGGGTACGCCGGGGCTGTCCGGAACACCGAAAGTTGTTGCGCCAGAACCTGCTTTTACGAGGAGTCCGTCGGCATGGCCGTGATAGCAGCCCTCGAACTTGATTATCTTGTCCCTCCCGGTGTATCCCCTCGCCACCCTGATCGCGCTCATCGTCGCCTCAGTTCCGGAACTCACCATCCTGACCTTCTCGATGGAAGGGTAGGCCTTCAGGATAAGTTCGGCAAGCTCTGTCTCGAGTTCCGTTGGCGCGCCGTAACTGGTGCCTTTTGCGAGTGCTGACCGCAGGGCTTTTATAACTGCCGGATGGGCGTGGCCGAGTATCATCGGTCCCCAGGAGAGCACATAGTCTATATACTCATTTCCGTCGGCATCGTAGATCTTCGAGCCCTTTGCATGGTCGATGAAAAGAGGGTTCCCTCCCACAGCCTTGAAGGCCCTCACAGGACTGTTGACGCCCCCGGGAATCACGTTGACCGCCCGTTCAAAGAGTTTTCTCGATCTCTTCCAGTTCATTTCAGGCTCCTTTCGCCGGCAAGAAGGAAAATACAAACTCTTTATTATAACACAGGATGCCTATGATAGAACAAAGGCCGTTTTCTTGTCAAAAGCCCTTTGGATTGTGTTGGATTGCCGGAAGAGTCTATGCCGGAACTAGATCGTGAGGGAACGAAAACCTTTCCTCACTTCTTTGATCTTTCCGCAGGTATAGGCTCCTTCGGGGCATGGGGCGTAGAGACAGGCGGGGCCTGCCTTTTCGAAGAGCAGGGGCGCAACCTTTGTTACAAGCTTGAACATCTCCACCGCCATCTGCCGAATCTCCCATTGAGCCCTGAGACAGCAGCGCTGTCTGAAGAAATGGATGAGCTCCCTTGCATTCATGGTGACCATAATCTTCGTCTCAGCGGCATTGGGCAGGACAAAACGGGCGTCCTGGTTTGCGGCCTCGCCCGTTATGCCCTTTTCGTTCAGCCTTTGGGTGATCAGGGTGTAGGCCTCCTGCGCCTTCTCCAGAAAGTCCTCGAAGACCTTTCTGAGTTCCCGGTCTTCCCTGAGCACAGGCGGGATTACGTAGTCAAAGCCCGCCTCTTCACTGACGTACCGCTGGGACTGCTGTGAATAGGATGCGAGCCTGTGCCTGACGAGCTGATGGGAGCACGCCCTTGATATGCCCTCGATGGCAAAGGTGAATGATGCATGTTCGATGGGACTCATATGTCCCATCTGCACGAGCTTACGGACGAATTCCTTCTGGTCTTTTTCCTCGATCCTCTTCTTCAGCGAAGCGATGTCGGCAGGGCTGTAGCAGAGCTTCGCAGCCATTGCAACTGTCTCTTCAGGGTTAGGGGTATGGCGCAAAAGGATTACCTTCAGTCTTGACTCGGGCATGGGGCTATGATATCACGATGAAAACCCTTGACACAAGAAGCGGGAAATTTTATTCTTAGCCATGAAGAAACCCTGGTCAGGAAGATTCAAGGAAAGGACGGCGGGGATTGTTGAATCCTTCACCCAGTCCATCTCCTTTGACAGCCGCCTCTGGAAATACGATATCGAAGGGAGCATTGCCCATGCCGCGATGCTTGGGAGACAGGGGATCATTCCGAAGGGTGATTCCCGGAGGATCATCAGGGGGCTGAAGGAGATAGAGGATGAAATAGCTTCAGGAACGTTCAGGTTCAGGCAGGACCTCGAAGACATCCATATGAACATAGAGACGGCGCTTATCAGGAAGATCGGAGATGTGGGGAAAAAACTCCATACTGCCAGGTCGAGGAACGATCAGGTGGCCCTCGATATCAGGCTTTATCTCAGGGATGAGATCGGCCTGATAGGAGCGGCTGTAAAAGACCTTCAGAAGAGATTGACGGAGGCGGCAGAAAGGCATATTGACGTTATCATGCCTGGGTATACCCATTTGCAGAGGGCCCAACCCGTTCTCCTGTCACACCATCTTCTCGCCTATGTCGAGATGCTGAACCGCGACAGGGAACGGTTGTCGGAGACCTTCAGGAGGGTGAATGTACTTCCCCTCGGTGCCGCCGCCCTTGCAGGTACCTCGTTACCCATAGACAGGGAATACGTGGCAAAGCTTCTCGGGTTCGAAGGTGTTATGGAGAACAGCATGGATGCCGTCTCCGACAGGGATTTTGCCCTCGAATTCCTTGCGGACGCAAGCATCCTCATCATGCACCTGTCGAGGCTCTCCGAGGAGCTGGTCCTCTGGTCGACAGCGGAGTTCTCCTTTGTCGAACTCCCCGACGCCTTTACGACAGGCTCAAGCATCATGCCTCAGAAAAAGAACCCCGATGTGGCGGAGCTCATCAGGGGGAAGACAGGCAGGATTTACGGCTCACTCATCTCTCTCCTGACAACGATGAAGGGACTGCCGCTCTCTTACAACAGAGACATGCAGGAAGACAAGATACCGGTCTTTGATGCTGTGGATACGGTGAAGGCATCGCTCTCCGTGCTTGCCGAGATGGTTCCTCGTATACGCTTTAACAGGGAGAGGATGGCAGGCACCGCCTCAGACGCCTATGCTACGGCTACGGATGTCGCAGAGTATCTCGTCAGAAAGGGCATGCCTTTCAGAGAGGCCCACGAGGTGACGGGCAGAATAGTCCTTCACTGCATCGAGAAGGGCAAACGTCTTGCCGACCTCGACAGAGGAGAGTTGAAGAGCTTTTCCCCCCTCATCGAAGAAGACATCTACCCCTATCTCACCGCAGAAGGCTCGATAGCATCGAGGGGATCAAGGGGCGGGACTTCCGTGACAGAGGTGAGAAAGCAGATTACGAGGATTAAAAGGCTCCTTCGCACATGAAGGTTCGGTCGGTCTTCTCCCTTGTAGTCCTTTCCCTCTTCATTCTTGGCTGCGGTAAGAAAGGTCCGCCGACTCTCAAGGCCTTTGAAAAACCCGTGCCGCCATCTGGTCTAACAGCTGTCCATAGGGAGGATGCCGTAATCCTTTCGTGGAGTTATCCTGACGACATGAGGCAAAAGCTGAAGGGATTCCCTATCCTGAGATCCGCGAACAACGGTTTTGAGAAGATCGCATTTGTGAGTAACGACAGCGGCTCTTATCATGACAGAAACTTCAAGGTAGATGGTACGTACCGATATAAGGTGGTTGCCGAGAGCCTGAAGGAGGTTCTTGGCAATGACTCGGACGCAATCACCGTAACGCCGAAATCTCCGCCGCCTCCTCCGGGGCATGTCAGGTTCGGCGTGAAGTCTGATTTCATCGAATTCTCCTGGGACGGTTCAGGGAAGGACGTCTGTTATAACATGTACAGGAGTTTTGAAAAGCGTACGTATGGGGCGACACCGCTCAATACGGAGCCCCTCTGTGGCCTGTCTTTCCGGGATACTCTCCTGTCGCCTGAGAAATCTGTTTATTACCAGGTGAGGGCATTGCTGAACACAAAGATCCTCGATGAGGGATATCCTTCTCCTGAAATTGAGGTTGGGCCTTCAGACTTTGTCCCATCTCCGCCATCGGACCTGCGCATCGTTAGAGATGAGGACAAGATATTCCTTATCTGGAGGGAAAGCCCGGAATGGTGGATAAAGGGATACAGGGTTTACCGAAAGAGAGAAGGGGATCCCGGATTTACTCAGATGGGGGAGGTAAAGACGCCCACCTTTACAGACATCGAAAGGACCGGCAGGAAGATCCGTTATATGATACGTGCAGTGGGGCCGGTTTCAGAAAGCGCTCCACTCGAAGGGGAGTAGCAACAGCGGATTAGCTAGGCTCTAATGTTTCGAACAACTGTCAGGCTGGCTTGGATCGCAGCCCTGTACACGCGATGATATTCCGACAGTAAGGTACTGTGAGGACTTCGCCGAGGGTGATTTCCTGCATCGAGCACTCAGCGGCAGTCGGCAACCATGAGAGGTATCGCAGTACAGGTCTTCTCGCCACGCCTGCCTTCCCGAATAATGTAGTTTTATGCCGGAAGTCTACATTACCCCTTTGTGAGAGAGGACGAGATCCTTGATCGTCGTCTTACCCAGGGAGGCTGCCAGAGAGTCGTCAGCGCATTTCATGATATCCTCAATCTCCGGCAGGGTAAGTGATTTGGCGTCCAGGAGAAGAGAGTCCTCGCCCTCCGTTCTCACGGAGTCGAAAATCTCCCTGAGTGAGATTGTTTCTATGTCCTTTGCAGGGAGATAGGCTTGCCGTTCATCGCCCATGGAGAAAATGAGACCTTTTTTCTCCAGTAGGAAGAGCATGTCCTGAACCATATCTGGCGGAAGGACGAGGCGACTGAGGAGTGAGTCGAGCTTCCACGGGCCTTTGTTGTAATAGAAATTGTAGCCTATGAGAAACATGATGAGCATTGCGAGTTTCTCCCTCTGTCTGGTGCTCAGGCGCAAGCTCTCTTTTCTGAAATCAAGGAGACGGGGATACTGGTGGTAAAAAGAGACCCGCGCCCCGACGAGGAGAATAAACCAGCTCCAGTAGAGCCA
>DASRZP010000054.1 GCA_035686305.1 Thermodesulfovibrionales bacterium
GTCTCTCACCGCTTCATCCACCGGGAGGAGCATTTTCGACTTGATCTGGATGAGCGTTGCTGCCATGAGGAGAAACTCCCCGGCGATGTCGAGGTCAAGTTCCTTCATGATCTCGATATACTCGAGATACTGGTGGGTAATAAGGGCTATAGGGATGTCATAAATATCGATCTTGTTCTCCCTGATGAGATGGAGGAGGAGATCGAGGGGGCCTTCAAAGACAGGAAGTTTTATGCTGTAAACTTCTTCCATGGCACATTACTCCTGCTATGATAAACCAAGGCCTTTCCAAAAGTCATCAACAGAAAGGAGGTATGAGGTCCGCATCCCTCTCAGCGCTGCTCAATGCAAAGTTGCTCATAGTTGACCTGACGGACAATTTCTAAAGAAGTCGGTATGCAGTGCTCACCGACAAAGTGTGACTGGTACAATTTTTACACAGTAATATTTTCCGATAAAAACCCGCCTTCCATGGCCGAATCAAGGAACGAAGTGTATATCCAGAAAGTGACCCCGGAAGTCAAGAGCATTGAGGAGACGGCATACGGTGATAGGTTTTTCAACATAGTCTTGGATGGCTTGTTGTTCATTTGTTCAGCATCTGCCCTTCTTTAATCATCATTTCGCTCACTTCTCGCAGTGCAACCCCTTCCTTCATAAGCAAAACGCCCTCCTTGATCAGCAACTCGCCTTGTTGCACCAAAAAATTATTCTCCATCATCTTTAAACCCTCTCTAACCATTGCGTCTCCCTCTTTCCAGACTGTATCGGCTCTGTTTTTAATAAGCCTTCCCTCGTCTTCTAGATTCAGTTCTTCCCCCCACGATCCCCCCTTGCTAATCTTTCCCTCCATCATCTCCGTTCCAATCTTCATCAACTTGTCGCCTTCATCCATCAGAGCCTTGCCATGCTGCGTCATCCTTTTGGCTTTTTCCATCATTACCTTCGCTTGTTCCTCCATCATTCCCTTCCTTGTTAAATCTGTATCCGTTTGAGCATAGCTATAAGCAGACATAGCGTACGATAAAAGAAAAATCATAAATAATTTTAAAAGCATCGCAAACCTCCTTCCAGCCAGTTTTCTTTACTTCACGCCCATAGCATATCACAAAATTGGCGTCTTCAGAAGAGGGAGAATGCTCATAATATTTGTGAACATTTGCTTTTCAACTTGAAATAGTGTCCCTGGAAAAGAAGGAAAGAAGATTGCTTTTCACGGAGAAGTAATTCTCAAGGTGTCGGGATAAGCACTGTGTCAAAATAGTTGACCTGTCACAGGAGATTGTGGAATGCAATCCCGCGCTCCCTCACTGGTGAGTCGGAACTTCTCAGATAAGAATCTTGTCCGTCGTCAAGAGCAGCATGACGAGAAGCATGTAGACATTGATCCTCGTGAACGTCACGGCGGAGAGGGTACCTCCGCCTCTCCCCTTCAGGAGCCTTACCCCGTACCAGATGATCCATAACGATGCAGCGAAGAGCATACCTCGTATGTGCGGAATCTGAACCATACCGGGCATCGATATAAAGAGACAGCTCACTGCCGCTGCTGATATCCAGATAAAGATTATCCTCGTGAGCTGGGGCCTGCTGAAGATCCGTGTCATGGAGGGAAGCCCAGCCTTCTCATACTCTCCGCCAAAGTCCAGTATAAGCAGCCAGAAGTGCGGGACCTGCCACATAAAGAAGAAGAAACAGAGCACGAGAAGTCTTGGATCAGAGAGGCTCCCTCCTCCCGTCACCCAACCGATCGCAGGAGGCACGACCCCGATCAACGCCCCCGGCACCACAGCGAAGGCACTTCTTCTCTTGAGGTACGTATAGACGCCGTTATACCAGCAGACCGCAACCAACCCGAGGAGGGGAGCAGCAGCATTCGCGGTGAGGAGGAGCGCGGCAAAACCCGAAAAAAGAAGTACCGCCGAGAACAAGAGGGCGTGTAGGGGGATGATCCTGCCGGAGGGGATAGGCCTTCTCTCCGTCCTCGGCATGCGTGCATCGATCTCCCTCTCCTGATACTGATTGAGGGCAGAGGAGCCGCAGGCGAGGAGAAAGACCCCGAGAGAGAGGATTACGATCTCCGGCCTCAGTCCCGAAGCCGCAAGCACAAATCCCGTCGCAGCGGAAAAGGCCGAAAAAAGGGATATCCTTACCTTACAGAGTTCGAGATGGGCTCCTATCCGTTCCTTCAGTCTCGTCATCCTAAATTCGGCAGCTGGAAGAGAGAACGTATGCTCTTCCAACTGTATCTTCTCGGTTCATTTCAGATTCTTCATATACTCGATTATCACGTCAAGTTCTTCTTTCGTCACAGGGATAACAGGCATTATGGGAGGATACCCCTTGACGATATCAGCATGTGGCTCAAGGATAGACCTGCGGAGATAAGATTCGTCGACGACGATCTTCCTCTCTTTCCCGTCCGTCAGCACATCCTCTGCCCTTCCGTAAACTCCCTTGAATGTCGGGCCGATCTTCTTCGTTCCATCCGTTGTATGGCATCCGAGGCAGCCCTTGCCTTCGAGCAGTTTCAGCCCCTCGCTCACCTCTTCTCCCTCCCTTCCTCTGTACCAGTCATGAAAGTCCCTGTCCGACAGGACCACGACCTTCGAGAGCATCGCTGAATGGCCGAGACCGCAGTATTCGGTGCAGAAGATATCATAGGAGCCGGCCTCCTTCGCCGTGAACCAGAGATAGGTCTCCATACCGGGCACGCAGTCTTCCTTGATCCTGAAGGCAGGAACAGAGAAACTGTGGAGGACGTCCTGCGATTTCAGGATCAGTTTCACCGGCCTGTCAAGGGGGACCCTGAGAGTGTCACTCTGTTTCCCGTTGTCATATCTGAACTGCCACGACCACTGACGTGCCGTGACTCCGATCACAAGCGCATCTTCCGGCACCTTCCGTATCTGGACAAAACTCCTCCACCCGAGGTAAAACATGCCCAGGACAAGGAGCGTCGGGATCACGGTCCAGAGGATCTCGAGGAAAATCCCGCCCTCGACACTTTGGGGGTTCGCGTTCTTCCTCCGGTTATACTTGACCACGAAGAAGATCATGGCGAAGGTCACAAGGGCGAGGAGAATAACCTCTACACTGAGTATGTAATACAGGGTACTATCTACATTCTGTGCCGAGTTTGAGGCTTTGGGGATCAGCATTCCTTCAACCTACCGATACCACACGTCCGAGAATGTGAGCAAGAGGATAAGGGTGAAGGCGACGAGGGCGATCAAGAGCATCAGCTTCAAAATCCTGGGTTCATATCTCAGGTGCATGAAAAACGTAATGACAAGGGCAGCCTTTGCCGTGGCGATGAGGAGTGCCACGGGCACCGCATAGCCCGTCAGACGGAACTTCGAAACCGCTACGGTCGTGACCGTAAGGAGCAGCAGACCGAGCCACACAAAAATATAGGTTTTGTACTTCACGGACTGCCCTGTCTGTTCTTTCTCCGCCACCAGGACCTCCAGTCTACGTGATCAGATAAAAGAGGGGGAAAAGGTAAATCCATATGATATCCACAAAGTGCCAGTAGAGCCCGGTATTTTCAAGCTTCACAAAATTTGACGGACCGATTGTCCGCCTGAAGGTGAAAATGACCGTGGCAGAGATCAGCCCAACGCCGACGAGAACATGGAGACCATGAATCCCGGTCATCACATAGTAGAGGCTGTAAAAGATGATCTCTCCCCCGCTCATAGCCAGGACCACGGGTGAGTCCGGATAGATCCCCCGTTCGATGTGCGCACTCCACTCGATGAATTTGTTTACGAGAAAGAGGACCCCCGAAAGGATAGTGACTATCTGAAGAAGAAGGGACAGGTTCGTCTTTTCCTTTTTCATCGCTAAGAGCGAACAGACCATCGACAGGCTGCTCGTGAGAAGTATGACGGTGTTCGCTGTGCCGAGGAAAATGTCGAGTTCCGCTGCCGACCTGTGGAAATCCGCAGCGTACCTCAAGCGGTAAACGGAATAGAGGAGAAAGAGACCGCCGAAGAGGAGCAATTCCGTGAAGAGAAAGACCCACATCCCCATCTTCGCCCCGACGTAATCGACGTGATGTTCGGCTGCCGTATCAGAGATCTTTTCCATACTCAAGAAAAGTATCGTTCCTGTGTCCCTCAATCATACTTGTAGGCCCCGTGTTTGATGACCGGTATCTCTTCGAAGTTCTCCCGGGGAGGAGGCGATGGTATCTGCCACTCCAGGGTCTTGCCACCCCAGGGGTTGTCAGGCGCCTTTTCTCCTCTGAACATGGACCTGATGAGATTCCCGAACATCATAATGAGTCCAAGAGCGAGTATCCATGAACCCACGGTCGAGATCACGTGGTTCGTATGGAACTTCGGCAGATAGCTGAAGTATCTCCTCGGCATCCCCTGGAGACCGAGGATGAACATGGAGAAATAAAGGATATTAAAGCCGATGAAGAGAACAAGGAGGGAGAGCTTCGCCAGCCTCTCGTTGTACATCTTCCCGAACATCTTCGGAAACCAATAGTGAAGTCCCGCAAAGAAGCCGAACCCCGTTCCGCCGAACATGGTGTAATGGAAATGGCCGACAATGAAATAGGTACCGTGGATATAGAGATTCAAGGAGAGCGTGCCGTTTATCAGCCCTGTCAGCCCGCCGATCGAAAAGAGGAAGATGAAAGCAAGGCAGAAGAGGAGCGGGGAATCGGTCTCCACTGAGCCTTTGTACATGGTGGCGATCCAGTTGAAGACCTTGACACCGCTTGGCACCGCCACGAGGAACGTGATGAGGGAGAAGATGATCCTTGACGTGTCGCTCATTCCGCTCGTGAACATGTGGTGGCCCCAGACGAGATATCCGAAAAAAGCGATGCCGAGGCTCGAAAAGGCGATCGCCTTGTAGCCAAAGATGGTCCTCTTCGAGAAGACGGGAAAGATCTCCGACACAACGCCCATAGCAGGCAGTATCATGATATAGACTGCCGGGTGGGAGTAAATCCAGAAGAGGTGTTCAAAGAGTATCGGATCTCCACCTTTCACAGGATCAAAGAACCCTATTCCAAAAAACCGTTCGAGGACGAGGAGGAAGAGCGTGATCCCGAGAATCGGTGTAGCGAGGACCTGTGTCCATGCCGTCGCATAGAGGGACCAGACAAAAAGGGGCATGCGGAACCATTTCATGCCGGGCGCCCTGAGCCTATGGATGGTCGTGACGAAATTCAGGCCTGTAAGAATCGATGAGAACCCGAGGATGAAGACGCCGATAAGGGCAACGGAGACATTCGTCGGGGTCCGTATGCTGTAAGGCGCGTAGAACGTCCATCCCGTGTCAGGGGCCTTTCCGTCGGTAAAGATCGAGAGGACAACGAGGACCCCTCCGATCATATAGAGCCACCATGACATGAGATTGATACGGGGAAAGGCGACATCCTTCGCACCGATCAGGATCGGCAGGAAGAAGTTCCCGAGGGATGCAGGGATTCCCGGGATGATAAAGAGGAAGATCTGGATCACTCCGTGAACGGTAAAGAGCGAATTGTATATTCTCGCCGTGATGAACCTGCCGGGGTCGATGAGGTTGATCCTCATGAGGATACCGAGGGTAACGCCTATCGAAAAGAAGGTAAGGACACCGGCAAGATACATGAGACCGATCCTCTTGTGGTCCGTCGACAATATCCACGACAGAATGCCCCGGTACCTCCCAGGGGCTTCGTAAAAACTCTCTCTCTCCACAGAGCCTCCGAAGGCCATTACCTCTCCTCCCTTCTCCTTTTCCTGCCGGTCACTGCGAGGTACGCAAAAAATGAGATGAGGAGAATCAGCATCACCGTGCCGAAGACCTTGAGGAGATTGAAGACGTACCTCTTCTGTTCAGAGTCATAACTGTAGCAGAAGAGGAAGAGCCTGTTGGTGCTCAAGCCCACTTTACCCTTCGACGCCTCGGTGAGGGCCAGCGTCAGGTCGAAAGACGAGAAGGTCTTTCCATAGAGATATCTCGTGATCTTTCCGTCAGGAGAGAGAATGATCAGGGCGACGGCATGAGAGAACCCGTCCCTCTCCCGCCTGAAGGAGAAGCCTGCTGCATCGGTGACCTTCTTGATATTCTCCCGGTCTCCGGTTAGGAACCTCCACGATCCTTCGGGGAAAGGTCGACCCACGGCCCTGATAAAGTCTCTCTTCTTTTCGCGGGCGACGGCGGGCTTATCGAGCTCGTCGAAGCTGATCGTCACTACTGAGTAGTCCTTTTCCGGACTGAGTTTGAGCGTGGCGAGGGCTTCCGCGATGCCTCCCAGGAGGAGTGGGCAGGCGTGCGTACAACTCAGATAGACAAAGGAAAGGATCGTGGGTCTTCCGATGACCTCCCTAAAGGTAATCACGTTGCCCTCTTCATCATGAAACGTTGCGTCGGCAGGCATCTTCTCTCCCAGTCTCTCCTCTATGCCGATCGTCGTCTCCGACGTGTTCGCTTCGGCAGAAACAGTACCGATGAAGCTCGCGAGGAGAAAGAGGAGCGCAAAAGCATTCCGCCTCATAAAGAGTTTAGCAAAAAAATTTGAGAAATGCAGAAAATCTGAGGACCGACCCATCGCGTGCATGTCCTCACCCCCTGAGTTTCTTCAATCCCCGATAAAAGAAAAACATTCCCACAGCACTCAGGACAATGTCGAGGTAGGGATACAGCCGATAGGTGTACTGATAAAAGACCGGCACGTCGGAGAGAGGCCTCGCGCTCCCTATGGAACCCCAGTAGTATGCCGAGATGGCGGTCAGAATCGAGCCGATGATAAGTTCCTTACTGATCTTCATACGTTCCTCCCACTGGCCGTCTGCGATAACCGATCATGGACCGTATCATAAGGGGGTTTCATATTGCCGTCCCCTATGATAACCGCCGTCAACCTGCCTGACGCTACCATTATATCAGAGATTGTCGAAAGGAAAGGCAGCGTATGTCTCCCCATCGTTGCCCGGTTCTCTCTTGAAATAGTGTGACAATCCTTCTAAGATAAGAAAGCGCTGAAGATCATGAGGGAAAGGGGGTAGGTTCCGTGCCGGACAGACATTATGAGAGGATCCACGCAGATGATGAGAATCTCTGCAAGTTATGCATCAGTGAACTGGGAGGACTCTACACCGACCTTGGCCTTTCAGCAGACGAATTGGACTTGCTGGACATGCCGAGGCGGTCCTTCACCGTCCATTTCCCTGTCAGAATGGACTCAGGGAAGACAAGGATGTTCCTTGGCCACAGGATCCAGTACAACGATTCCCGGGGTCCCACGAAGGGGGGCATCAGGTTCCACCCGGACCTGACCATCGACCATGTCAGAGACCTCGCCTTCCTCATGGTGCTCAAGTGCGCAGTGGTAAACATCCCCTTCGGCGGATCAAAAGGCGGCGTTGTCGTGAACCCCAAAGAACTCAGCAGGAACGAGCTTGAGCAGGTGACGCGCGGATACATCCGTGCCATCGCCAACCACATAGGTCCTTCAAAAGACATTCCCGCCCCGGACGTCTACACCGATGAAAAGATCATGGTCTGGATCATGGACGAATATGAGCGCATCAAGGGAAAACATGTCCCGGCTGTGGTGACGGGAAAACCGGCTGAACTGGCAGGAATGAAGGCCAGGAGGTACTCAACGTCCCTGGGCGGGATCTATGTCCTTGAAGAAGCAATGGCAAAGATCGGAATGGACAGACACGAAACTCGTGTCGCTGTCCAGGGCTTTGGCAACGTGGGAGAGAACGCTGCCCGCATTCTTCATGAGGCAGGATACCGGGTGATAGCAGTCAGCGATTCACGGGGTGGCATCAGGGATGAGAGGGGCCTCGATATCCACGACGTGATGACCCACAAAGAAAAGACTGGAAGCGTCGTCGGCTTCAGGAACAGCTCATCCATGACGAATGCTGAGCTCCTCACCTGCGATTGTGATATCCTGATCCCTGCAGCCCTCTCCGACCAGCTCAACGGGAATAACGCCCATGATGTGCGGGCGAAGATTATCGTTGAACTCGCTAACGCTCCGACAACGCCTGAGGCCGACGAAATACTGTTCGCAAAGGACACGATGCTCATCCCCGATGTCCTTGCCAACGCCGGAGGCGTGGTGGTGAGTTACTTTGAGTGGATCCAGAACCTCAACAACGATTACTGGGAAGAGGAGAGGGTTCTCCAAAGACTGAAGACAACGATGATCAGCGCTTTCAACGATGTCCATACGCTCTGCTCTGAAATACACTGCAGGATGAGAAGGGCTGCGTACCAGCTTGCGGTGAAGAGGATACTCCATGCCGAAAGGCTGCGGGGGAACCTGTAGTACCTGTCAGCCTATATTATTCGTCCGTTCTCTCGCATGCGCGGACCGGCCAATAACCCCGTCTTTTGCCTTTGAATCGAAAGCCGGTCCCGAAGTTTATGAATGATCTCGTGATCTCGGTTTTTCCTTCACCGAGGGTCGGTCCGATTCCCGGAGAGCTCAAGAATCCTTCTTACGAGCACCGCCGGCAGTGCATCCCTATTATCGAGAGTCACCTCATGGATTTCGATATCTCCCCTCTTCTTTATCCCCATGATAAAATCATCACCGCCGAGGGTGATCGTGCCCATGACAATATTCGTTGAATTCAGTGCGTCGGTCGCAGCCTTCTTAAAGACTTCTGAAAAGCATTCCATCTTGCCGATCTCATCGAGAATAATGATATGCCTGTTCACGGGTGTGATTGAAGGTACGGCAACGCCCTCGATATTCTCGATACTCACCCCATATCGTCTTATATGAAATTCGGATTTTATGTCCTGATGAGCAAGGTAGCCTTTTCTACCATCGAGGGTCTTCATGAGAAAACCGACCCTCCTGCCGCCAACCCTCTCCTCCTCGGTATAGAATCCTCGGACAGGAAGAATGAGATCTCTTATCACCTTCTTGATGAC
This sequence comes from Thermodesulfovibrionales bacterium, assembly GCA_035686305.1. Lineage (NCBI taxonomy): Bacteria > Pseudomonadati > Nitrospirota > Thermodesulfovibrionia > Thermodesulfovibrionales > Thermodesulfovibrionales bacterium. The sequence continues at coordinate 8,917 of DASRZP010000054.1, forward strand.
CGTTGTCTTCCCCGACGATGGAGCACCTGTCAAAAAAATATTCTTCTTCATCCCGCTCCAAATTGCTCATTCATGCGAGAAAGCTTCTCATATCCAATTGCTGGTCAACGACGCTGTACTTTGTCTGAGCCTTTCTGTTCTCATTTCCCATCGCCACGATCTTATATCCGATGTCCCTGCCAAGGGGGGATGTGCAGCGCCGTACTTCACGCAACAGTCTGTCGGCATACCCCCGGTCTTTGTCTTTCGTCCATACGCGGAGTTCCACCTCACCGGCCTTCTCCTGATAGAGCTGAAACCTCTCGATATGCTCCAGCACCTCACGATCGATCGTGAGATGGGCCGAAACAACCCGTCCGTCGGCGGTGACGAGAAAATCACAGAGCCGACCATCGATGGCAGCAGCCGTATCATAGGGCCTTCCACAAGCCCCGCAGCCCTTCCGCAGACCCCTGCATATGTCGCCCGTTCGGTATCTGATGAGTGGCATGGTATAATTGATAAATCCTGTTCCGACGAGTTCATGGGATTCATTCCGTAACGGAGCGTATTCCGTGAGCCCATATTGGGGATAGAAGTGGTATGCGTCAGCATGCTCGCACCCTCCGCCGTGAATTGCCTTTTCCACCAAACCGTAATCTAAAAAGACCCTTGCCCCCGCGGCGGTCTCAATAAGCTCCTTTTGCCATGGATAGATCTGCTCGGCAACGGTGATAATACTTTTCAGGCTACCGCACATGGTCCGTTTCCTGTTCTTTACGTACGAAAAAAAAGCGGCAATTGTATGGGGAAACCCGACGGCATATTCTGGCCGGAATCTGTTGATCATTTCTATAAACCGGTCGATCCACGGCTCCACAAGGTGACTGCTCGATATGATGAGCCTGTTCCCGCTCTTCTGCCAGGGGAAGGGCTCTTTGCTGTTCTCTCTGGAAGTACTCTCAAAAAAGACCGTCCTTGCTCCGGGATGATACCCGGTCCTGCTCCAGAGATGAACGACCGTTGCCCAATGTTTCTCCTCGGTCTCCTTCGTCCCATACAGACAGAGGGGAATCCCTGTGGTGCCGCTCGTCTTTACCGTTATGAGTTTGCTCTCCGGTATGTTTTGCGCGATGAACTCGGAGCGCGCCGTCCTCACCGTCTCTTTGTCGAGATAGGGCAGGTCCTTGATATCATCGAGGTTCTGCACCCTCGCAGGCTCGAATCCATATTCTCTGAACAACTTCATATAATAGGGCACGTTCTTCGCTGTATGGACCAGGAGATCTTTCAGGTGCTCAACCTGATAGGTCTCGAGTCTTTCCCTGGACCACTGCTCTGATTCTCTAAGGAAGGCGAGCCAGTGCCTGAAGGTCTGACCATAGGAGATGCCATAGCGGAGTCCCAGGGGGAGCCTTTCCAAGGCCTCCCTCACAAGGCGCTCGATCGCGTGATTAGATTCTACGAACTTCCTGATGATCTCTATGGTCCCCATGGGCGCGGCTTCAGAAGACCATTATTTCAGAAAAAAAGTGGACGGTAGGGGATTCGAACCCCCGACTTCCACGTTGCGAACGTGGCGCTCTCCCAGCTGAGCTAACCGCCCTATCCTTGTAAAATCAGCACTTACAGCTCTTTGCCTCTTCGCCGACAGCTCTAATTGTAGTAGAATTGTAGTAGTTTTTCAACTTATGGACTGCTTCGGCAAGGGATATGGGTGGAGTCTGAAGAAGGAAAAGGAGCATCGCACCCTCAAAAAGATCTTGGCTGCAAGGCAGGGCTGGATAATATCCCTCACTTTTTTGAGAGTAAGCACGTTTGCAAATGCAATGTCTTTATCTGTGCGTTGCAGTATGGACCTTATTAGACAATCTTATGATCTGATTATATATTTAAAGTTGACTAAATCGGACCATTCCAGTACAGTTTAATCAAAAAAGGATGCAGACAAATCAAACCCTTTGTGGAAGGGCGTGGAAAACAGAGGATCTTATGATAAGGCATTAAGATGGATGAGCTGCCTGAGATGAGAGCTTCGGCGAGCTCGGCTTCTTATCTACTTATTTTTAAGGAGAAAGGCCTTGATACTTAAAAGAGATTTGGAATTTCTTCGTGACTGAAAAATGAGCAGCTTGATTGAGGCGACCATGATTCTTTTCATAGCGAAACGGCCTTCGCCGCAGGTTATGAGGTGAAGAAGGAAGTAGGCGGACACATTGTAGTAATGCATACCGACAGGAACCAACCACTTGCGGGTGACAACAATGCTTGCTAGTATAGAGGTGACTGACGCAAAAATCTCTGAGCATGTAAGGCGGATGTGGCAATTGAATATTCGGGACCCGCAATGCCAGAGGATTGAGGCATTACACTATACGGCCAAGACGGAGTTAAGAAGAGGTTAAGAAGAGGGCTGCATACGGGAAGGTTAAGCCTGTTAACGGCAGGTTCTAGGAATATCGCGGTGAAAATAACAACGGACAATAAGACGTGGACGACAAACTTCGTCGTGGATGTCGAATAACGACGCATTATTCCCTAAGCAGTCTCATCTTAATCATCGAGGCATTGCGAGCCTTCGGAAAGGAGGTATTCGTCGAGAAACACATAACAGCGCCGTTTTAGGGCAGTAATAAGAGGAAAAATTTTGCCGTAATGTCGTGGTGCATTCAATGAATAGGATGAACAGGAGGTATCGCAATGAGAGTTAAAGTTACGCTGTGTTCTTTTCTGGCATTGGTAGTCTCTCTCGTTTTGGCGGTTTCCGGTCTTGTGTATGCTGAAGAGATGAAACATATGCACGGAGGGGGGGCTGACATGGGCATGCACCATTTCCATATGCTTATGGATCATGGCCTCACGATGGTTGTTGAGGGTTCCAACATGGTGATGCTGGCGGACATGAAAATGGCTCCCGCAGTCGACAAGAAGACTCTTGAGCACGGGCAGCACATGATGAAGGAAGGAAAGGACCTCATTACCCGTGCCCTGAACGGACCTGAGATGGCGGCCATGATGAAGAAGCATGCCAAGGATCCTCTGATGGACTATACGCATCAACTCGGCGAAGCTATGCTCAAATTTACGGATATCCTTGAGAAGATGTCAACGGAAGACATGTCATCTCCCGATATGATGACAATGCATCACATGCACATGATGATCAACCATGCAGTTCAAATGGCGGCTGATGGCGCCAATCTGATTATGCTCGGCCAGATGGGCATGGCTGCAGACATTGATAAACTCACGACGGACCATGGGAAGACGATGTTGAGTGATGGCAGGTCTATGGTCAATGAGATGATGGAGAGCAAGGGAATGAAGGAGATGCATGCAAAAGGGACAACACCTGAGAAATCACCAATGATGGGCATGTCCCACAAGCAGGCTGAAGCTGCAATGAAAGTCATCGATTTGCTTTCCAAAATGCCCCCGGCGAGTTCTAAATAACATGAATGAATCAGGGTGGGGCTTCCGGGCCCTGCCCTGATGATTAATGAGGAACTCAAACATCAACAGAATAATGAACGGGAGATAATGATATCTCTTTTTTCTCTTGAATCGAGGTTGTAACCATGAGAGCTGTAACGGTCTTTTTCCTTGCGTTGCTTATCCCTTCTCCTGGACTTGCCTATCACACAGACCCGTCTGATGCCGGGTCCTATACAAAGCACTATGAGCAAAGCCTCTTTAAGGTCACAGGAAAAGGTTTGTTCTCTGTAGAAATGATAATCAAGGACAAAGAACTTAAAGTCGGGGTAAACGCTCTCGATATAATCGTGCACGACAAGAACGATAAGGATGTGCCTGATGCGATGGTGATAGTGACACCATGGATGCCCGAGATGGGTCATGGCGTTTTTGAAAAACCCGTTGTCAGAGAAAGGGGCGGAGGGCTCTATAGTATAGACAATATCATACTCATTATGGGCGGGCGCTGGGAGCTGCGAATAAATATTAGAAAGGGTGACCTGGAAGACAGCGTAGCCTTTGATTTTCCTGATGTCAAAATAATCTCCGAAACACCATCATCTGACGAACGTAAGACGATGTATTCTTTAGCTCCTGCCGATGTTGATACCTCTGCTGTCCGGATGTCGGCAAAGAAACTCTTCAAGCTCTCTTATGCGAGCGAAAATGTGCCGATTCCTATTGGCAGAATCATCACCTGGAAATTACGTCTCGAGGCAGCGGATGGGCGCCCTGTGAAAGACGCCGTAATTACTGTTAACGGCGGCATGCCCGAGCATGGCCATGGCCTTCCGACTCAACCTGAGGTTACCAAAGGGGCAGGGGACGGAGATTATATTGTGCAGGGCCTTAAATTCAGCATGCCCGGATGGTGGGTGATGACGTTTACAATCAAGGCTCAGGACACGGATGACACCGTCACGTTCAATCTTGTGGTCCAATAGCAGGAAGATTCACATGAAAAATTATCTGGATTCGATAATCTTGAGGAGTGCGGTGATCTTGTCTGCTATAGCTTTTATAGCCTTATGGCCTCATACTGGTGGGTGTGCAGTGGCCGCGGAGACTGCGAACCTCGCGTGGAGCAAAGAGGAAATAGCGGTTATCCGCTCGCTCTGGATAGGGTCTCTTCCCCCTCTGCCGAAAGACCCATCCAATGCCTTCGCCGATGATCCCAGGGCAAGAGCCCTCGGCAAAAGACTCTTCTTCGATCCTCGGTTCAGTGGAAACCTGAAAGTTTCCTGTGCCACCTGTCATAGACCCGATATGAATTTTACCGACGACCTCCCCATCGCACATGGTATGGGCTCAACAGCGAGGAGATCAATGCCTCTTATTGGCGTTGCCTACAACTCGTGGTTTTTCTGGGACGGAAGAAAGGATAGTCTCTGGTCACAAGCTCTGGGGCCTATCGAAAGCACCGTAGAGCATGGATTTACCAGAACGGCATGCGCTTTTTTGATCAGTAAGAATTATCGGAGCGAATATGAAGAAATTTTCGGTAAATTGCCGGACATTACCAATGCAGTAGCAACTCCCGCAACTGAGGACGTTGCTGTTCTGAAGACATGGGTATCAATGCCCCAGGACAAAAGGGATGAGGTGAATCGCATCTATGCAAACATGGGTAAGGCGATCGCCGCTTACGTGCGGACAATTGTGCCGGGGCCTTCACGCTTTGACAGATATGCTGAGGCCCTTCTCAAGAAAGATACCGCTGCAATGGCAATATCTCTAAGCCCTCAGGAAGTGAATGGTCTCAGGCTTTTTATCGGTAAAGCAAAATGCACCAATTGTCATAGCGGACCTCTCTTTACCAACGGCGACTTTCACAATACTGGTGTGCCCACGCCTGCAAAAATGTCTTACGATAAGGGACGCGCAGATTGCATAAGAAAGGTTCTTTCTGATGAGTTCAATTGTCTTGGCAGGTATAGTGATGCCGGCCCTCGGGATTGCGCCGAATTGCGGTTCTCGGATACCAAGACAGAAAAATATGACGGGGCCTTCAAAACGCCAACGCTAAGAAATGTTGCTGAAAGGGCCCCCTACATGCATGCGGGGCAATTCGCGACTCTGAGGGAAGTCCTGGAGTTTTATCGTCGCTCGAAAAGCCATGAACTTGATCACAGCACGCTGAGTGACGAAGAATTGAGGCAGCTTGAGGCATTTCTTCGTTCCTTGAGCGGCCCCATAGTAACGATATATTAATGAACAAGCACTTGATTTCCATTTAATCCAACGTGTCAAAGTGTATTGAATATTAGGAGCAAGCGACGGTGGCTAAGGCTTAAATGCCAAAGAGGGCTATATATGCATCTTTCTCAGCCTGGCATACCTCGTAAACAGACCATGACGGCTGACCTCTCTCACAAAACCCAGGGCCTCAAAAGCCGCGATGGTCTTTTCCATCGCTCTCCTGTCCACCTCGACCGTAGGTTCGTAGATCGATAGGAGCCCTTTCGTCTTCACCGCCCTGCTGATATTCCACGCCGCGTCATCCTTACTGCTCACCTCATGGAAACTGTAATACATGAGGCAGACATCAGCGACCTCTTCCCCCATGTCATACGTTGCCATGTCAGCGGCAATGATATCGATCTTGTCTCCAAAGCGCCGAACCCTCTCTACCAGTCTGTCCACCATGCCTTTCTGCAATTCCACCGCATAGACCTTTTTCGCACGTGCAGCAAGGACCTCGGTAAAGAAGCCGTTTCCCGACCCCACCTCAAGGACCACAGAGTCAGGGGTAACCCCGGACTCCTCGAGGATCTTCATCCGGTCTGTCAACACCTTCCTGAGAGGATTGTAGAGGATAAACGAAAGCGATGGGGGACAAACATGTGACATGCTAACCTGCGGGGATGCCGGATCTGTCTTCGCTCCAGATCGTAACAGCTTCTGACTCAGGGGCTGCCGGTCTCCCGGGACAGACCTTTTTCACTTCGGCCCTTGTGCTTCTACCTTTGCCTCGGACTGCTTCGCAACAACAACGAGCACGTAGTTTTCGGGATCGAGATATTTTCTGGCAGCCCTGAGCACGTCATCCTTCGTGACCGCCTTTATATACCGGGGATATTTCTCAACATAGTCGTCGCCGAGGCCGTAAAATTCGACGCCGGCCACAAAATCGGCAATCTTCCTGTTCGTCTCGAGCCTCCTCGGAAAGCTCCCGGTCATGTACGCCTTTGCGTCATCGAGTTCCTGATCCGAAACCGGTTCGGACCGAATCCTTCCGATCTGCTTCAACGCTTCGGAAATGACCATATTCGCCGAGGCATTCTTTGTCTGGACGCCCACTTCAAAGAGACCGGCGTATTTGTCGGGCTGGAAGAGACTGTGGATATCATAGGCAAGTCCAAGTTCGTCTCGGACAGTCTCCATCAGTCTCGATGAAAACCCTCCACCCCCGAGGATATAGTTCATGACCGAGACGGCATAGTAGTCAGGATTGTTCCTGCTTATCCCCTCATGCCCGAGGAGGATATTTGCCTGGGTCAGGTCCCTGTCAATGAGGACCGTCTTCTTTTCGTGCTTCCCTTTCTGGACCGTCACCCCCTGTGGAATTTCGGCAGGCTTCCATTCAGAGAGAAAGCGGTCGATAAGGCCCGTTAACTCGGCATCGCTGATATCCCCGACGACAGCGAGGATGGCGTTGTTCGGCCTGTAGAAAAGTCCGTAGAACTTCTCGATATCCCCTTTCCTGATGGCGTCGACGGTTTCAATGCTCCCTCGCACGAGCCTTCCGTAAGGGAGGTCGCCGAAGACCGCCTTCTTGAAGGCCCGCGACGCGAGGAAGGACGGGTCTTCTTCGCTCTGTCTCAGGGAGCCCTTCAGGACTTCCTTACTCCGTTTGATCTCTTCTTCAGGGAACGTGGGGTTGAGGAGGACGTCGGACAGGAGTTCGAACCCCTTTTCCACGTCTTTCTTCAGGACAGAGAGGGTGATGGTGGTAAAATCATCGTCCGTTGACATCCCAAGGGACGCGCCGATGAATTCTATCTCCTCGCTGATTTCATTCGACGTGCGCTTTTTCGTGCCCTCCGTAAGAAGCTCAGCCGTCAGGTTTGCGAGGCCCGCCTTGTCAGGAGTCTCGTGGAGAGGACTTGCCTTCACGAGAAGCGTGGCCATCACGATGGGCAGATTGTGCCGCTCCACATGGAGGACCAACAAGCCGTTCGGAAGCGTCGTCCTCTTCACATCGAGGCCGAAGGCATCGCTCAGAAGGAGCAGATGAGCAGTGATGAGCAGCGCCACGAAGATGAAGAGTGCGCCCTGCTTCTTTTTCACCTTTTCACTTTTCACTTTCCCCTTCCTTAAGCGGCACGAGCACCCCGACGGTCCTGTTGTCTTCAGTCAGATATTTCTGAGCTACCCTCTGCACGTCAGCAGGCTTCACCTTCCTGATCCCTTCGAGATAGGAATCAATCAGCTTCCAGCCGCCCAAGACCTCGAACATGCCCAGCTGCATGGCCTGCCGGTAGAGGGAGTCCTGCCCGAAGATAAAGGACGCCTCGATCTGGTTCTTGGCCTTCTGCACCTCTTTTTCGGAAGGAGGGTTATTCTTGATCTTCTCGATCTCAGCAGTGAGGGCCTGCTCGAGATCCGATATCTCCCTCCCCGGCGCAGCAGTCCCCCACAACAGAAAAAGGAAGGGGTCTCTGTCCATCCCGCTGTAGTCAGCACCGGCGTTCAGGGCCAGCTTCTTTTCATAGATCAGTTCTCTGTAGATCCTTGAACTCTTGCCTCCTGAAAGAATCGTACTCAAGACCTCCAGTCCCGAGCTGTCTCCGTGAGGAAAACTCGGCGTATGATACCCAAGGAGAACATAGGGCAGTTCCGCCTCTTTCTTGAGATTGATCCTTTTTTCACCCCTCTGGACCGGCTCCTGGGAGACTGTCGGTTCCTGGACACCGCTCTTCTTCATATCTCCAAAAGCTGCCTTGATCTTCCTCATGATCTCGTCGGCCCTTACATCTCCCGCTACCACGATGAAGGCATTGTCCGGGGCATAGTATTTCTTGTAATGGCTGTAAAGGTCGTCCCTTTGGAACGACCGGATGTCGGACATCCAGCCGATGACCGGTCTGCGGTAAGGATGGCTCATGAACGCAGTGGCAACGAATTCTTCATAGAGGGCGTTCTGGGGATCATCGTCATAGCGGAGCCTCCGCTCTTCCATCACAACATCCCTTTCCGCCAGGGTCTCCTTTGGGTCCAGAATGAGGTTGATCATCCTGTCCGATTCAAGGTCGATGGAGAGACCGATCCTGTCCGAGGCGAGGGTCTGGAAATACATGGTGTAATCTTTGGAGGTCATGGCGTTGTCAACACCGCCGTTTCTCTGGACGAGCTTGGAAAAGACCTTTGAACCGTACTTTGGAGTCCCCTTGAACATCATGTGTTCGAGGAAGTGGCTTAATCCTGATTTCCCCGATACTTCATCTCTCGAACCGACCCGGTACCAGATCTGGAAGGTCGCCAGCGGCACCTTATGGTCCTCGCTGACGAGTACCTTCAGGCCGTTATCGAGGTGATATTCTTCTACGCCGGCAGAGAGGACAGGAGACACCGGGAGAAGGATCGCCACCGTTAAGAGAAGAATCATCATGAATCTTTTCATGAATAACTATACCAAAAACCGGGGAGTGCTGACAAACATACGAACCCGAAAAAGGGCAGGTCCTTCACCACAGAGAGACTCGGAGATACCAACTATCTGTCGAACACGTCTCTATTACCACCTGGGTGAATCACACGCTCTGAGCTTTTCTCTTGTTTGTCAGCTCAGTGCCTCTGCGTCTCGGTGGTTAATACTCCCTTACGATCAATCATCGCCTGAGATCACCACCAATAGGGGTAATAGGGATAGCGATAAAAGGGGTCTCCGTAGTACGGGTAGTAAGGAGCGTAATAATAGTATGGCGGCCAGGGATAGGAGTACCATTGCGCCCAGAGGTAGAGGTCCTTTATTGCAAAGAAGGGGAAAAGATATGCTGCCTCATCGATTGTGCCCTCTCGCGTTCCGATGAACTCCGCTGCGAGGGTAACCTCTCTTCCCTGACTGTAGATCAGGGGATCGAGGAATCCCTGTTCCTTTGGATAGAGGGCCAGAAACCTCCCGTCTGAGGGCCCGAACCCCTTCAGATAGCCCCGTGGATCTACACGAACAGAGAGCGCCTCGATGAGCGACCCTTCAGAAGTGATCTTTGTCTGAGCGATTATTCCGCCGAAGACAAAAAGCTTCCCCTGATATGGGCCGGGATTCTTCCTCAGCTCGTTCATGGAGAAGTCCCGGATGGCGCTTTCCATAAGGTCCTTTCTCAGGACAGGGGCACAGGAGAGAAGAGACGCCGAGAGGACGAAGACAATGATGATTAACGGCTTCCTCATGATTTCAGTTTACTTCATTGAGGGAAGATGTCAAGGCAATTTCCTCTGCAGAGAAGAGATCAGAGACCCTGTCAGGTCTCCCTTGGGATTGAGGCGACGGGCTTGTCCGTGTTATAGTACATTCGCTCTAACCTGATCCGGCTGCGCAGCAAAAACGAATTTATTCGGCACCGCTAAGGAGGTTCCGGTTCTATGCTGATTGTCCAGAAATACGGCGGCACATCTGTTGCCAATGTGGAGAGGATAAAAGCCGTTGCGGAACGTGTCGTGGGGACCGCACGGGAGGGGCACAGGATTGTGGTCGTGGTCTCTGCCATGGCCGGCGAGACAGACAAATTAATCAGCCTTGCCCACCAGGTCTCCTCCAATCCCCCGGAGCGGGAGATGGATCTCCTCCTTTCATCGGGGGAAAGGATCACGAGCGCCCTCACGGCTATGGCCATTGAGGAACTCGGTCAGAAGGCCATGGCCTTCACCGGCAGACAGGTGGGGATCATAACCGATGCCGTTCATACGAAGGCAAAGATCGAGAAGATAACGGGAGAGCGGGTAAAGCAGGCCCTTGACGGAGGATATGTCATTGTTATCGCAGGCTTCCAGGGGATCACCGAGAATGAGGACGTCACGACACTCGGAAGAGGCGGCTCCGACCTCTCTGCTGTTGCCGTGGCTGCGGCCTTGGATGCGGACGCCTGCGAAATCTATACCGATGTCGACGGAGTCTATACCACAGACCCCAATATCGTCCCCGAGGCGAGGAAACTGGAGAAGATCTCCTATGAGGAGATGCTCGAACTGGCGAGTCTTGGCGCAAAGGTGCTCCAGACAAGGTCTGTGGAGTTCGCCATGAAATATGAGGTGCCTGTGGTTGTGAGGTCAAGCTTTAATAATAATCCCGGAACCCTCGTTACCAAGGAGGATGCTGATATGGAAGAGGTTGTGGTATCAGGAGTTGCATACGACAAAAACCAGGCCAAGATCACGGTGGCAGGGGTTCCCGACAAGCCCGGGATCGCAGCTCAACTCTTCAAGGGGATCGCCGATGCCGGCATCGTCGTTGATATGATCGTCCAGAATGTGGGCAGCGACGGAAAGGCGACGGACATCTCCTTTACCGTGCCGAAGACGGACAGCAAGAAGGCGGTAAAACTCAGCGAGGAGATCGGAAAGGGTTTCGGCGCAAAGGGCGTCACCCTGAGAGAAGATATCGCGAAGATATCGATCGTGGGTGTCGGCATGAGGACCCATTCCGGTGTCGCCGCAAAGATGTTCGAAACCCTCGCCAGGCACGGAGTGAACATCATGATGATAAGCACCTCTGAGGTCAAGGTGTCGTGCATCATAGAGGCGAAATATACCGAGCTTGCCGTAAGGGTCCTGCATGATGCCTTCGGCCTTTCGGCAAAGGGATAAGGAAGGCGATGCGTCGTATCGAGATCTATGATACAACCCTGAGGGACGGCTCACAGGCAGAGGAGATATCCCTCTCCCTGGAGGACAAGCTGCGGATCACCGAGAAGCTCGACGAGCTCGGAGTGCACTATATCGAAGGGGGATGGCCCGGCGCCAACCCCAAGGACCTGGAGTATTTCAAGAGGGTCGACAGGTTACGGTTGCGAAATGCGAAGATCGTCGCCTTTGGTGCAACTCATAAACCGAAAAAGAGACCCGAGAACGATGAGACGCTGAGAGGCCTCATCGACGCCAACACCTCCATAATAACCATATATGGGAAGACCTGGGACTTTCATGTCAGAGAGGCGCTGAAGATAGAACTCGAAGAGAACATCGAGATCATACACGACTCTGTAACCTACCTGAAGAGACACGCGGAAAAGGTCTTCTTTGACGCAGAACATTTCTTTGACGGGTACATAAGAAATCCCGAATACGCCGTCAAGTGTCTTGCCGCTGCCCTCCACGCTGGGGCAGATTGTCTCGTCCTTTGCGACACGAATGGAGGGATGATGACATCGAGCATCAAGAAGGTCGTAAGAACGGTAACGAAGAAATTCAGCGCGCCCATCGGGATCCACGTGCATAATGATGGTGATTGCGCTGTGGCAAACTCCGTTGTGGCTGTTGAGGAAGGCGCATCCCAGGTCCAGGGGACGATCAATGGCTTTGGAGAGCGGTGCGGCAACGCAAATCTCGTCTCAATCATACCGAACCTCCAGCTGAAGTTCGGGATGCAGTGCATCAGCCCTGAACAGTTGAAAAAGCTCAGGGACATCTCGAGATTTGTTTACGAGATCGCGAACCTGAGGCACTTCAAGCATCAGCCGTACACCGGAGACAGTGCCTTTGCCCACAAGGCAGGGATGCATGTGAGCGCCATCAGGAAGCGACCTGAGACATACGAACATATCGTACCCGAACTCGTGGGGAATACCCAGCGGGTCCTTTTATCGGACCAGGCCGGCAAGAGCAATATCCTGAGGAAGGCTGAGGAATTCGGGATAAAACTGTCGAGCGATTCTCCGCAGCTCCAGGAAATAGTCACGAAGCTGAAGGACCTGGAGAATCAGGGGTATCAGTTTGAGGGGGCAGAGGCGTCTTTCGAGCTCATCATGAAAAAGGCCCTCGGCCTTCACAGGAGGTTTTTTGACCTTATCGAGTTCAGGGTGATCGTTGAGAAGAGGACGAAGAAAGAAGAACCGATCAGCGAGGCTACGATAAAACTCAAGATCGCAAATGATATCGAACATACCGTTGCCGAGAGTAAGAAGGGCCCTGTCAATGCCATTGACAAGGCCCTGAGAAAGGCCCTCGATAAATCGTATTCCCGGCAGCTCAAGGATGTCCGGCTCCTCGATTATAAGGTCCGGGTGTTGACCGCGGGGAAAGGCACGAGCGCCAAGGTTCGCGTTCTTGTCGAGTCCGGTGACAGAGAGAACCGGTGGGGGACGGTAGGCGTTTCAGAAAATATCATTGAAGCATCGTACCAGGCACTCGTTGACAGCATTGAATATAAGCTTCTGAAAGAAGGACTGTAACCAGTTGCATTGAGAAAGGAAGGCAGGCACGCCTCAAAGTCTTTTATAATGCGGTCCCATATTATTACCTGCCTTCCCCGGAGCTCGTGTTTTAGGCAAGTTAAAGTAAAGACCGACCTGATATTATCAAAAGAAGGAGGAACGAATGATTACTGTTTACTATGACAAGGATGCCCAGCTCGACATTCTTAAGGGAAGGAAGATATGTATCATGGGATACGGAAGCCAGGGTCATGCCCATGCGAACAACCTCAGGGACAGCGGAATGGATGTCATGATCGGTCTCAGAAAGGGATCGAGCTGGGACAAGGCGGCGGCTGCTGGCTTTACGGTTATGACACCTTCGGAGGCGGCAAAGGTCGCCGACATCATCATGATCCTCCTCCCCGACGAATTCCAGGGTGACGTGTTTAAGACGGAGATAGGGCCGAACATGAAGAGAGGCGCATACCTTGCCTTTGCCCACGGGTTCAACATCCACTTCGGGCAGATCGTCCCGCCCGCCGAGACAAATGTCTTCATGGCTGCTCCGAAAGGACCGGGACACCTTGTGAGGTCCGAATATACGAAGGGCAGCGGTGTGCCCTGTTTGATTGCGATACACCAGGACCCCTCCCGGAATACCAAGGATATCGCCCTTGCCTACGCATCCGCCATAGGCGGAGGGAGAGCGGGCATCATAGAAACGACCTTCAGGGAAGAGACAGAGACCGATCTTTTCGGAGAACAGGCAGTGCTCTGCGGCGGGATCACCTCGCTCATCCAGGCCGGGTTCGAGACCCTTGTTGAAGCCGGTTATGCTCCGGAGATGGCGTATTTTGAATGCCTCCATGAGGTGAAGCTCATTGTCGACCTCATCTACGAAGGCGGCATCTCGAACATGAGATATTCCATAAGCAACACGGCCCAGTACGGCGATCTCACGAGAGGTCCCCGGATCGTCACGGAAGAGACGAAGCGGGAGATGAAGAAGATCCTCGGGGAGATACAGGATGGCGTCTTTGCCAGGGAGTGGATTCTGGAGTGCAAGGCGAACAAGCCGGTTTTCAATGCGTTGACGCGAAAGGGCGAGGCCCATCCCATTGAAGAGGTCGGAGGCAGGTTGAGGGCGATGATGCCGTGGCTCAAGAAGGGAAAGCTCGTAGACAAGTCAAAGGCATGAAACAGGAGGTTGCGTTTGAGGTAAAGGCCAATGATGGGGTTAAGACCGGACTGATTTCTTTTCAGCCTTCACCATAGCCTTTGCCCTGAGCTCTTATCGGCATATGCTTAAATTCGCTCCCGAAGGCTATCCCTTTATTCTGGGGTTCCTCGTTATTACGGTCCTCGTCGCCCTCTTTGCGCCGTGGGCTGCTGTGCTGCCCCTTCTCCTGACCTTTTTCATGGCCTATTTTTTCAGAGACCCTGAGAGGGCAATTCCTGAAAAGGAGAACGCCCTGGTATCTCCTGCAGACGGTAAGGTGATCCTGATTCAGCAGGTGCGTGAAGACCAGTTTCTCAGGGGCGAGGCAGTCGAGATCAGCATCTTTATGTCACCGTTGAATGTCCACGTCAACAGGGCGCCATGCGACGGCGTCGTCGAATCCGTGGTGCATACGAGCGGAAGATTCCTTTCTGCCTTCAAGCACGAGGCATCCCTTCAGAACGAGAATATTGCGATGGTCCTCAGGACGGCCTACGGCGGAATCCTCGTTCGTCAGGTCGCGGGATTCCTTGCCAGACGCGCGGTCTGCAGGGTAAGAGAAGGGGCCCCCCTCCGGAGGGGTGAACGTTACGGGATCATAAAGTTCAGTTCAAGGCTCGATGTCTACGTTCCGAAGGAGACACGGATCATGGTCACATTGGGAGACAGGGTGAAGGCTGGAGAGACGATCTTGGGGGAGATTCCGCAGCGGACCTTCTGAGGAGCAGGGAGACTGGAGAAACCGCCTCCTCCCCCCAGGCTTATCAACTTCAAGAATATTACCGGTCCGGACATTGAGGTGACTGTGGTACGGAGTTGTCTGTTTCTACTATAATGATGGTAAGGTACGATGGCACCTGAACAGAGAAAGGATATGACCGAGCGGCCGAAGAAGGGTATTTACCTTCTGCCCAATACCCTCACCCTCTGCGGGATGTTCTGCGGATTCTTTGCCATCATGTCTGCCATAAACGGCAACTTCCTCAATGCGGCCTGGGCAGTGCTTCTCGCAAACATCTTTGACGGCCTTGACGGATGGATCGCCCGTTTGACGAACACATCGACAAGATTCGGTATAGAACTCGACTCACTCTCCGATCTCGTAGCCTTCGGTGTGGCTCCTGCTGTCATGATGTACAAATGGGCACTGACCCCTTTCGGGAGGCTCGGCTGGGGGGCGGCCTTCCTCTTCGTTGCATGCGGCGCACTGAGACTTGCGCGGTTCAATATCCAGACAGGGGCCCCAGGACCGAAGTCTTTCAAAGGAATGCCGATACCCGCAGCCGCGACAATCCTCTCGACGATCGTCATTTTCTATTACGAGTTCAGGACTGGATTGCCTGAGACGAACATCTTCTACCCGATCATTACCATCATCCTCTCGTTGCTCATGGTGAGCACGCTCAGATATCACGGGCTGAAGGAGATCGACTTCAGGGAGAAAAAACCCTTCTGGTTCCTTATCGTCTTCGTGCTGATCCTCTTCATTATGCTCATTCATCCCTCGACGGCGATCTTCATCTTTGCAATGTCATACCTCCTTTGGGGTATAATCGAAAATAGTGTGTTGTTCATGAGGAAGAGAAGGTTGAAGAAGAAAGAACAACTCGAAGGAGCCGAGATCAATGAGACTCGTCAGGATATTTGATACCACCCTCCGTGACGGCGAACAGTCGCCGGGCGCATCCATGAATGTGGATGAAAAACTTCAGGTGGCAAAGCAGCTCGTGAAATTAGGCGTGGATATCATCGAGGCCGGCTTTCCCATAGCGTCACCCGGCGATTTTGACGCAGTGAAACGGATTGCCGCAGAGATACGGGGAGCGACCATTGCCGGACTTGCGAGGGCAAAGGAAGAAGACATCAGGACAGCCTGGGAGGCGATAAAAGATGCCCCTCAGAAGCGCATCCATACGTTTCACTCGACATCGGATATCCACCTGAAATATCAATTCAGGGTAAGCCGAGAAGAGGCCCTGAAGAGATCCGTCGAGATGGTGAAGCTTGCACGGAGTCTTGCAGAGGATGTCGAGTTTTCTCCCATGGATGCGACGAGAACGGAAATACCCTACCTCCTCGATGTTGTCGAGGCAGTAATCGAGGCCGGCGCTTCCACGGTCAATATCCCTGACACCGTCGGATATACCACTCCCGCTGAATTCGGCGACATGATCAGGAAGGTTAAGGAACGGATCGGGGACAGGGCGGTAATCTCCGTCCATTGTCATAACGACCTCGGTCTCGCTGTTGCGAATTCACTCTCGGCCATCAAGAACGGGGCAGGACAGGTTGAATGTACCATAAACGGCATAGGAGAGCGGGCCGGGAACTGTTCCATGGAAGAGGTCGTGATGAACCTCGCAACGCGAAAGGACTTTTACCAGGCCAGAACGAATATCAATACGCGAGAGATCATCCGCACGAGCAGGCTTCTCACCAGGATTACGGGGATCACGGTGCAGCCGAACAAGGCGATTGTGGGAGCAAACGCCTTTTCCCATGAATCAGGCATCCATCAGGACGGGCTTTTGAAGGAGAAGATGACTTACGAGATCATGCGGCCCGAAGATGTCGGACTGAAACAGACGGAGCTCGTGCTCGGAAAGCATTCAGGCAGGCATGCATTCAAGGAACGGCTCCATGAACTCGGATACGAACTCAGCACCGAAGAGATAGAGACGGCCTTCAAGAAGTTCAAACACCTTGCGGACCAGAAGAAGGATATCTTTGACGAGGATGTCGCAGCCCTCGTCTCTGAGGAGGTTTCGAAGATCCCTGAGATCTATGGTCTCGTTGAGCTTTCAATAACAAGCGGTACGACTATAAAGCCGACGGCCTCTCTGAGACTGAAAGTAAACGGTGAAGTCATAGACAGGATTGAACACGGAGACGGCCCTGTGGATGCGGTGTACAAGGCGATTGCCGCCATCACGAAGACAAAGAGCAGTCTCTTGAAGTTTGAGGTCAAGGGCATTACCGGCGGGACCGACGCCCTCGGCGAGGTCATGGTCTCTCTCGAGGAAGACGGTGTGAAGGTGAGGGGGCAAGGGGCTGATACCGATATCCTCGTAGCTTCTGCAAAGGCTTACATCAACGCTTTGAACAAACTGGCCGCTCGGAAGAAATAGACCGACACCTTCGTCGAATCCGGGATCTGATGCCTATTTACCCGTTATGAGGCAAAATATAAACTTCGGTACCTAACAGACGCAGAAATCTCGTAAGTAAGAGAACGCGACTTTTTCCTGTATCGCGCAACAGTTTCGATGTCCTGAATCTGTTGCTTTCCGGTCGTAGACCCTCAGAATCTGGGAATCAAATCATTCAAAATATTTTTGAAAAATTTCGAACGGCACCAACTGGGGCACAATTATTCTGTTGAGGATAGTCAGTGCAGCTTGTTAGTGTCAGACTGGCACTGGTGGGTGATGTCAGGGTGAATGTCCCAGTAAACGACTTTGCTATATTACCGTTTGCTTCACTAGTGAGTATCAAAGATAACTGAGCAGTCGTGCCATCAAACGGTCCGAAAAGGGGCCACCAATCAGCCATATACCCTCCCCATAAATCCAACATCGTAAAAAGTATAGCCCCTCCGTTCACTCTTGACATGGCAACCACCGGGCAATTTTGATCCGAACATATCCAGACTCCGTCAGCATCGGCAGCATGTACGGTGGTAACTACTGACAGCAAACCAAACAGCACTAAGACCAATAATACTTTTTTCATAACGATTGTGCCCTCCTGAGATATTTTTTCTTTTACTCCCTAGTCTGCTTGTAAAATAAGCGATAGCCATTTCTGATAAATAAGTTATTCCTACTTTCCCTCCCTTCTCTTAGCAACTATTCAGTGGTTCCGAGCTTTACACTTACAGGCGGTTTGTTCCTGTCCGAATATCTATCCTTCGGCAGTTATTTTTGGCTTTGTCGGAAACGCCTCTAATTGATCAAGTTGTACCAGAAAAACATGCCTTTGTCAACTTGAAACTATACCCATCAAAGCTATTTATGATTGTAGTTTTAGCTTAATGAAATGTAAGGAACTCTTATGATGTTCATCTCGGAAATCGGAAAGAAAGGCTCTACAATCGCAAAGTTATGAGCGCGAAACGAACAATTACATCAACAGTATTCTAAATCTATGAGGATGAGTGTTTGCGAATATAGCCTTTCTCAGGAGACTTTTTTTCCCGGAACTACTTCGACTAGATTCAGGCAAAGCTACCCGTGCCATGTGTGAGGCAGTCCTTAACGTCTTTCCCGATTCTCCGAAAGTGTTCAGTTTCGGTGGAAGGAAAGGCTCAATTATTGGAATCTTCTATAATATTCAGAAAGGAGGGTTACGGAGGCCCAACTTTTCTTGGGAAGACTTCCGCACCGTAGTACTCACACCTCTTTTAATGTGCATACCAACTGCCCCCACCGCCATGCTTTCAGACCGTCAAGGTTACCGGTAACAAGATTCCGCAGTGCGGCTACAAATGAGGCTACCCTATTATGTGTCGATGAAGAATCCAATGACACCGTTCCGTAGCAGCCAAGCAGCCATACACATAATTGACAAAGAGGAAAAAGAGGACTAGAATATCGCCAAGGGGGAGGTTACATGCGCCTTCATGATGCATTTGCCAATCGCATCTTATTATTGCTTTATCACCATCCATTCAGTGCTTACAGACGATTTCTCGTAGCTGTTCTGTTACTTTTTGCTGCTTGGTCTCTCCTCCTGTTCTGTCCTCGGTTGTTGTTAGCCGAGCCTCTTTCAGGGTCACATGATTCTTCGTCGGAAAGATTGATGATGCAGGGCATGAGGTCTTTCGAACGAGGCGCATTTGAAGAGGCTGTTCACTTTTGGAAAGAAGCTGAAGAATTATACGAAAAGAGAGAGGAGATCGGCAGACAGAGCGAAGCGCTTGTCTTTCTGTCCCAGGCATATCAGTCCCTTGGCCTGACCCGTGAGGCGCTCAGGTGCCTCGAATCTGCTGAAATCCTTGCACAGAAGTCCGGTGATGCCGTGAGGATAGCCTCTGCCCTCGCCAGCCTCGGTAACGTGTATATCGCCACAGGGCCAGAGGACAAGGCCAATGAATATTTGAATAGAAGCCTTGCTATGGCGAAGGAATTGCAGGATTTCAGACTGTCGGCTACAATCCTGAATAACCTGGGAAACCTTTTTATGACTCAGAAAAAGTATCGTGAAGCCGGCGACGCCTATCAAGAAAGCATAACCTATGCGACGAAGTTCGATAAACGTTCATTGACTGCCATAGCTGCCACCAATGCCGCAATGGCATTGGTTCAAGAAAGACGGTATTCGGAAGCAAAAACACTTCTCGATGGGACAGCAGACATTATCGGGGGGCTCGATGATTCTCATGAGAAGGTATACGCATTGATCAATGCCGGTCTTACCTATGCTGATCTTCGGTCACATCTTCCCGGTGAGAAGGACGTCCTCTTGCAACGCTCTTCTCAGATGTTTCACTTAGCGGTGAGTTCGGCAGAGGCGATTGGTGATCTCCGTGGGGAGTCGTATGCTTTGGGTTATCTTGGAAAACTTTACGAGGACGAACGCCAATATGAGGAAGCCCTTGGGCTGACCCATCGGGCAGTATTTACGGCCCAGTTGGTGAACGTACCTGAATCGCTTTATCTTTGGCAGTGGCAAGCCGGACGTCTGCTCAAGGCGATGGGGAAGATTGATGATGCAATTCCAGCGTATAGAAATGCGCTGCAGACTCTTCAGGCTATTCGCCAGGAGATGTCACAATGCTATGGAAGGACAAAACTATCATTCCGTGAGTCTGTGGGACCGCTCTATTTTGAGTTCGTTGATCTCCTCCTTCAGCGGGCGGCCGCGATGCAGGGAAAAGAGGAATATGAGCCTTATCTCCTTGAAGCCAGAGAGACGGTGGAGTCGCTCAAGATTGCAGAATTGCGGGATTATTTTCAAGATGATTGCTTCGATGTCGCAAGAACAAGAATTACAAGGCTTGACCTCGTCTCAAAGACGGCGGTCGTGGTCTATCCAATAGTCCTTCAAGACCGGACCGAGTTGTTGGTGAGCCTTCCGAGCGGCCTGAAGAGGATTTCTGTGGGTGTTGGAGAACGTGCCCTTGCCCAGGAAGTCAGGCAGTTTCGCTCGACACTTGAGAAGCGTACTACCAGGGAATATCTCCCCCATGCCCAAAGACTTTACGACTTGCTTATCCGGCCTCTCGAGCCAGACCTGCGACAGGTCACTACCGATACCCTTGTGTTTGTGCCTGATGGTCCACTCCGGACGATTCCGATGGCAGCACTTCATGACGGCAAGGAATTCCTGGTGGAGAAGTATGCGATAGCGGTCACACCCGGTCTCAATCTCACTGATCCCCGCGCCCTTAATCGTGAGCAGATTAAGATGCTGGCAGCGGGTCTTACGGATGCTGTGCAGGGATTCCCGCCCTTGCCGGATGTATCTTCGGAACTGCAGGCCCTTCGAGGCATCTACCCGGGTGACATCCTCCTCAATCAGAATTTTCTTATCGCTTCCATGGAGAAGGAACTGAAGGATAAGCAGTTCTCGATCGTGCATATCGCCTCCCATGGGCAATTTGAAAGCGAGATCAGTAAGACTTTTCTGCTCACCTTCGACGACAAACTGACTATGGACCAACTTGACCGATTTATTGGGTTTTTCCGTTTTCGTAATGAACCGTTGGAATTGTTGACGTTGAGCGCCTGTGAAACGGCCGTAGGCGATGACCGCGCGGCCCTTGGCCTCGCCGGTGTTGCAGTCAAAGCCGGTGCAAGAAGCGCCCTTGCGACACTCTGGCACATCAATGACCGGGCCGCCTCACTTCTCGTTGATGAGTTTTATCGACAACTCCAGGATCCATCGGTCTCGAGAACCTCAGCTCTCCGAAATGCGCAGAGAAAACTCCTCGGTCATGCATGGTATCAGCATCCCGGCTATTGGTCTCCGTTCCTTCTCATCAATAACTGGTTATAGTCGTGGCCATAGGAAATGAACGCACTGCGTAACGTGACCAAATCTCCACTCCTTGTGAGTCTGATAATCGGGGTAATCATTTCTCTCGGTATTATCGCTTTACGGAATAGCGGTGCCCTGGAATCTATTGAACTCATAGCGTACGACTGGACCCTGAGGTCGCTGCCGCAGATATCTTCTCAAGAATCCCCTGTTGTCCTCATCAAGGTCACTGAGGATGACATATCTGATCTCGGGCAATGGCCGCTCACCGACGCATCTGTTGCTCGGGCTCTGGAGATGCTTCTCCGGTGCCGGCCGCGCGTGATAGGGCTGGACATCTACCGGGACATGCCCATTCCACCGGGGACTTCCGAACTGGAGAGGATCCTGCTCGGGAATGAGAATATCATAACGGTAATGAAATTCGGCGATAAAGAAGAGCATGGGATATTACCCATCGCCGCGCTCAGGGAGACGGAACGGGTCGGCTTCAATGACATCCTTGTGGACCCCGGAGGCATAGTCCGCCGGGGGCTCCTTTTCCTGGACGATGGTGAGAATACCTTTTACTCCTTCGCGCTGCGCGTTGCCCTTCTCTATCTCAAGGAAGAAGGGATTCGTCCACAGCCTGACGCATCGAACCCACAGTTTCTCCGGCTCGGGAAAACAACGATTCCACCTTTCGGACATGATGAAGGCGCCTATGTGGAATCTGACGCGCGAGGTTATCAGTTTTTGCTCGATTTCCGGGGTGCTCGGTTACCTTTCCGTTCGTTTGCACTGGCTTCCCTCATCTCAGATAGAGTTCCTGCAGAGGCTCTCAAGGACAAGGTCGTTCTTATCGGAACCGCAACGGAGAGCGTTAAGGATTTCTTCTACACACCATACAGCAGGGGACTTCACTTCAGTCAGCAGATCACAGGGATAGAGTTACATGGTTATATCATAAGCCAATTGCTCAGGTTTGCACTGAAGGGGAGTCGGCCTATCTCGGCGCAGGGGAATTGGTGCGAAGGACTTTGGATCGTCATATGGGGCATCATGGGTGGAGTAATTGGCTCAAGGGTCCGCTCTCCCTGGAGCTTCTCGATTCTTGCATCGGCGGGCATATTAATTCTCGTGCTTTCAGGGTATCTGGCATTAATGAACAGCTGGTGGATCCCTTTGATACCTCCGGTCATGGCATGGTTATTCTCCTCCACAGTCGTGACCGCTTATATGTCGAACAAGGAAAAGAGGGAGCGGATTTTCTTGATGCAACTTTTTTCGAAACATGTGTCACGGGAGGTTGCTGAGACCATCTGGAATGAACGGGAACAATTTCTCGACGGCGGACGGCTCCGTTCTCAAAAGCTGATCGTAACAGTGATATTTACCGATCTGAAAGGGTTTACTGCCGTCTCTGAAAAGCTTGACCCTCAGACGCTCATCAATTGGCTCAATACCTATCTGGAGGCTATGGCCCGGTTGGTCATCGAACATGGAGGTGTCGTCGATGATTACATCGGAGACGGTCTCAAGGCCGATTTCGGCGTGCCCTTGCCCCGCACTTCTGAGGCTGAAATAGCCAAGGACGCCCTGAGCGCGGTAAATTGTGCCCTTGCTATGGAAAGAGAGATGAGTCGACTGAATTCTGTCTGGCACCGGGAGAACCTTCCGACGGCGTGCATGCGCATAGGGATATTTACCGGTCCCGTGGTTGCGGGAAGTTTAGGCAGTTCGGAACGACTGAAATTCACGACCATTGGCGACACGATTAATGTAGCATCTCGGCTTGAGAATTTCGATAAGGACCATTGCGATTCTGATCCCATAGAGAACCCTTGCCGGATTCTCATCGGAGATTCAACATTACACTATCTCGACAACCGATTCAGAACCGAAAAGGTCGGTGACGTGAGTCTTCGGGGCAAGGAACAGAGGATAGCGGTCTTCCGCTTGTTCGGTCGGCCAAACGGGTACCCAGACAGTAACGGTCAGGAGGGAAGACTATGAGAAAAGGATGTTTCGTGATCTGGACATTGATTGCGGTATTCGTCGTGCTCTTTCCCTTGACGGTATTTGCGACGAACGGTCAGGAAGAAAAAGATGACGCAGGCACTGCGTCAACGAAGAGAAAAACGGACGACAAGCATGAAAAGACATTCAGGGGAGATTCGGCTCTGCAAGACAAGAAACAGCTCGTCTCCGCAAACATGCCGGTATATAAGCCTCCTCTGCGAGGCGCACCGAAAGGGCGTGTCGGAGGAGGAACGCGCGGTATCGGTGATCAATTGGTCACTCTGTCGGTTTTGGTCCCAGACCATGTAGCACTGACGTCTCAGGAACAGCCGACCCTTTATTGGTATTTGTCAACACTTACTGCCTATCCCGTTGAGCTGACCGTTATCGAGGAGGAGGCGATATATCCGCTCGCAGAAAAACGCCTGAGCCCTCCCGTCGGGCCTGGCATCCAGCAGATTCGACTGAAGGATTACGACGTATATATTGATCCGGGGAAACAATACCGCTGGTTCGTGGCGGTGATCCCTGACGCTGACCGCCGTTCCAAAGACGTTCTCTCCGGAGGCATGATCGAGCGTGTTGAGCTTTCTGATGCAGTTCGTGTGAAATTGAGACAGGCAAAGAAGGAAGCGGTCCCTTTCATTTATGCCGAGGAAGGGATTTGGTACGATGCGCTGACAGCGCTTTCAGAACTGATTGACGACAGACCCGATGACCCTGACCTCAGGAATCAGAGGGCTTCCTTACTGGAGCAGGCGGGATTGACGGAAGTCACCGAAGATTTGATGAAACAGAGGGTCCAGCCCAAATAATGCCTTGAAGGGGAGACGACGGACTAATCCTGTTGGCTAAAACACGGCAATGACAAACCGGAAATGGATCCCGTCATCCTGGATATTGTGATCGGGGTTATGGATCTTCTTCAGGGCGAGGCCCCAATAGAATTCAAATTGGGGCTTCCACGTGAAGGGATATTTGACGGTCGATTCCCATCGAAGCCCTAAGCCGACACTGCCGATGGTGCTTGGACTGGGCGTCGGAAAGTCGGTGTTCCACACCCTGCCAAAATCGGCAAATTGGGCAAACTCAAGGGAGTTTGCCCAGGGTCTGTTTCGAATTATGGGTATGCGGGTTTCCAGGGAGGCGATGAGAGCGTTGTCCGTGACGAGTTGATTCTCTCTGTACCCTCTGACGCTGTACCTGCCTCCCACAGCGATCTCTTCAACGGGCAACAGTGACTTGTTGGCCAGTTGCCAGTCAATGCTGACTATCGATTGCATATCGAGTATCGGAAGACGTCGTGCCCATTGAAACTGGCCAAGCCATGAAAAAAACTGGGTGTCAGGCAGGTTTGAGGGGCTAGTCGTTGCCCCGAAGGCATCGATCCCGAGGCTGAACCGGGAACGAAGTGCAATGACTTGAGCCGGTGTGCGGTATATCCACTCCTGGGAAAACCTGAGAGCCGTGACCGTCGATTTTCCGTTTTGTGCCCCAAGGTTGAAGGAGAACGGCTCGCCATCTAAGTATGTCTTGTTGCGAATGTATTCACCGGTCAGAGCTAAGGCGATCTCATGATTGACCGTTCGGTACACCGGCTGCCTGAGAGTAATTCCGTAAATGTCGGATTTGCTCACGATGTCGAGAGATTTAAAGGGCTCCTGCACTTCGCTAAAATTGTTCTTCTTGTAATGCAAGGTCAGGGTCGAATCGTATTCTGTGAAGGGCAGTGTATAACTCGCCTCGATCTGTGGTTCGATCCCGCTTGATCCGCCGTACATGAAGCTCAGGATGTCGCCATGGCCGGTCAAATTCTGATGGACAACAGTCGTAAGCCACTGTTCTGCTCCGACGGTGGGGGACTGGTAGTTGTTGTATTCGGGAAAGACCTTGAAGGGAGTTTCTTCCTGAATCTCGACCTTGAGCACAGCCTCACCACGCTGAACACCCGGCTTGAGCTCTGCCTTCACATTCTTAATGCGGTCATCCTGCTGTAAGATCTGGAGTCCCTCCTGGATATCTGAAATATTGAGAGGCGCTCCGATCCCCAAGAGGAGACGGTTCCTCAGGTAATCGGAACGAAACCATCTGTTCCCTTCAATCACGACATCCGTCAATTTCCCTTCAACGATCTGCAGAGTGATTATCCCGGCAGTCACGGTTTGATCAGGAATTACCGCACCCGAATTGATATAGCCACTGTTGATATATAAGACTGTAAGGGCAAGTCTCAGCGATTCCAGGTCGGTATCGGTCAGTTCCCGATTCAGGTAGGGTGAGGTGACTTCAGCCAGTCTTTCCTGAGAAAAAACCGTGCTTCCGACTACCCTGATTTCCCGCACAAAGACCCGGGGCAGCATCGACAGCGGCTCTTTTTCTTGCCCTGGAGTGGAAAGGGGGACCTGAATCTCGGGTGGAAGGGGAGGAAGTTCTTTTGGCAACGGTAAAGGTTTTTCACTCGATCGACCAGTGCGGTCGACTCCGGGGATCCCCTCTGCGAAACTGGAAGTGGTCGCTACACAAGCGATGAGATAGATAAGACAGTGAAACAAGACAGAATGGTATCGATAGCCCTTAGCGTGAGAAATCGTCATAGACTCGTCCGGCCGTCCATTACTTCCGGTCTCACAAACCTCCTCCTTCTTGTCAGGGAACCGGCTGCACCCCCGTGGGAAGCTGGTAGAGAGTGCTCGGTAAGACGCTTCCCGGCGATATGGGCATACCGTCGCGGCCGCTCACGATAAGACTGCTCCTTCTCTCTCCGCGGATACGCTCCGCACACCGGTCACGAAGGAGCGCCTCGTCCCTCAAAAAGCCACTCTGTATAGGTACCAGCGTTCCGCTGATACTCGCAATGGCTGCTTTAATGTCGACTGTGCCGTTAATCCCCAGGGCCGAGGAAGCATCCACGAGGCTTTCAGGAGAAGCAAGGAACACATCTGCATTGATCCGGATGTTCCCTCCCTTTCCTTCAAAGGCATTGGCGATGATGCGGCTGTCGTTGAGCACGACGTGGTGTGAGTCGACTACCACATTACCACCGATGGTCTGAGGCCCTCCGCCCACACTCGATGAGATTGTACTGTTCACCAGCTCGATCATAGTACCTGCCTCGACCTTAATGTTGCCTCCGTCTGACTTTGCCGCTTCTGTCGTTACGACGCTCTCGATCACCCTCACCGAGTCGGAAGCCCTGAACGTTATGTCTCCGGCATTGGCTGTGCCAGTGCTTTCTGATGAAATCGTAGATTTTCCGGAAATGGTCACCAGTCCTCCCTGTAACGTTATATTGCCACCATTGCCGGAAGCCGCTGCTGTCGAAAGAATGCCCGAATTGGCCGAGACATTGACGGTACTGGCACTAACGTCTATATTCCCACCCTTTCCCGATCCGATCGATGAAGCGCTTATGAGTCCATGGTCCTCAAGGAGAAGACTGCCGGTTTTCAGTCGGATATCTCCACCGGCTCCTGCGTTGGTAAGAGCGGACAATCCGGTAAAATCCTTTTGGAGGGGGTCAGAGGTCTCTTTCAGACCCGTGATCTTTATGGTTGACGCCGTTATTTCGATGTTCCCGGCATTCCCTGTGCCGAGGAATCCCGCAGCAGAGATGAAGCCCCTGTTACTGATATCGATGCTGTCTGATGAGATGCGGACATCACCAGCGTTTCCCGGCGCATTATTCTGGAGGAAACTGCCGATGAATCCGCTGTCCTTTACCTCCAGATTGTGGGAAGTAATCGATACGTCTCCCCCCTTTCCTGATGCCTGCGTGCCGTCCAGTACGGTGTTAATGTTTGCCCGGTTTCCGTCCGGACTCATCCCTCCAACGACGATCGTATCAGCAGTCACATTGACCGGTAAGCCCTGGCCCGGGCCCCCCAGAACTGCAGCAGATATCTCCGCGCCATCCAAGACCTGAACTGTCTTTGCCGAGACGCTGAGCGATCCCGCGTTTCCTGCTCCCTGTGTCTGCGTCGTGAGCCCGGTAAAGCCAACCTGGGCATTCTTGCCCGAGAGAAGAACATCGTCCGCGACTACGGTTAGTTTTCCAGCGTTTCCCTTGAGTTCGTTCCCCTGGACCTGAAGCGCTGAGGCATCGATGTATCCGCTGTTGAGCACCTCTACGGTATGTGCATGCACCGTGACATCTCCACCATTTCCGGTGCTGACCGTCCGCGAGCCTATAAAGAAGCCGCTTTGAACAAGGAATTTATCCGTTGCCGTAATCTCTACGTTCGCGGCGTTGCCTGATGCAAAGGCCCGCGAACCAATGTCGCCGTAAAAATCGTTGCTCGCATAGGGACTCATGGAAGGGTCCTCATCACCGAGGAGCACATTCTTGGCAGTTATTCTGACGCTGCCCGCACGACCACCGGCAAAGCTTGAAGAGGCTATCTCTGATCCCCTCGTAAAAAGCACGTCGCCTGTCATGGATATGTCAACAGATCTGCCGGGGTGATCAACCGGACCACGAGTGGCTGCATTTATAAAAGAATCGTCAACCTGGAGCTGCTCCCCGATGATGCTCAGAACTCCTCCCGGGTTTCCCCTCAGGGCGACAGAACTGTCCTTGATGAGTATGCTGCCCCCCCTTATCAGGATGGTCCCTGCCTGATCAGTGTCAATGTTGTTCCCCTGAACGTTAAGCCCTTGTATGTTGATCATCGTTATGTTCCCGAGTTTTGAAAAAGATTCGGTATTCAGATCATTGAGGCTCACTTCTCCGGGAGACGCTACACTCACAAGGTTTATCCTTCCGCTCGGGACCCAGAGATAGCCTGGCTTGGGGTCACCCAAATAGGTAAAATCACCTCCTACAAATGACAAGGTCTTACCCGTCGGGATTTGAAGGCCGCTTTGCTGTATTTCGATCGACGCCGGCTTTGTGCTGAGAAACCCAAAGGCAGAAGGCGGCGCAGTCGTCAGGACGCTGTTATTTGAGAGGTTTGCATAATAAATCCCCCCGTCCGAAAGTCGCAAGAGGTCGGCTGTACTAACATGAAATGATCCGCCAACATCGAGGCTCGCCTTGGGACCGAACAAAATGCCGTTCGGGTTTAGCAAAAAGAGGTTTGCGTCAGGAATGGTTGACCTGATAAGTCCATCAATAGAAGAAAGGCTCCCTCCGGTGACCCGGCTGATGACATTCTTGACTGTCTGGGGACCGCTGAAGGTCGCACTCTCCCCCGTAAGCACATTGAACTGGCTGAAGCTGTGAAACAGATTATTCCCGTGGATCTGTCCAAGGTCAGAGCCAATGAGATAGTTTGGCCCGGCAAGAGGGCCCTTCGTTCCTAAGCTTCCGTCGAGGATGATCTCGGCAAAGATCGACGAGCAAAGAGCAGCCACCGACAAGGAGGCAAGAAAGCCCCTGAGAAACACTACGAACAGAGGACGCTTCGAAAAAATGATTTTCTTATGCATGACATTTCCCCCCCTTGCATGACAGAAGAATAGGAAAGACGAGTATACGAAAGCCTGGATTTCTTGTTTTGAAGATCCGCTGCCTCCACCTCCCCGCGAAGGTGTTCAACTGTCTTTTCACATAGCCTTTTATTGAATTGTTATCACATTACCGTTCATTTGTCAACTTTTTCCAGCATTCTTTCACGGTGGTATTGAAGTTCTGACCAGTCCCTAACCCGGAAGATTCATCCGTGTTTTCTCCCGGGAGCAACATCCGCTGGGCCTGTCATTGCAGCGTTTGTTTGTGGCTGAAACAAGCTCCGGCAGGCCTTGTTGAAGCTGTCCTATTCTGGTCGCACTCTTCATAGGGGCGCATTTTGACTGTACACCGCCTTTTTAAATTGATCCAGTCTGTCAATGCCGATTTCTTTCTTGATCTGCATTGCAAATAACCCTATAATCTAATAACATCTCGAAGGAGAAATACCCTGATGGAACAAAGAGGCCCTCGTCTGTTCTTCATAATATTCACTGCATCAGGCTTTGCCGGCCTCATCTATGAATCCATTTGGACCCACTATTTAAAGTTGTTTTTGGGCCATGCCGCCTATGCTCAAGCTCTTGTCCTCGCTGTCTTCATGGGAGGTATGGCAATAGGTTCTCTGCTCTGTTCAAAATATTCTGCTCGTCTGGACAATTTGTTGGTTGGCTATGCCGTTGTTGAGGTGGTTATAGGCATCTGCGCGGTTTTCTTCCATCCCCTCTATGTCCACTTTATCGATTGCGCGTATACAACGCTTATTCCGGAGATGGGCTCCCCTCTCCTGGTAGCAATTTTCAAATGGACCGCGGCAAGCATATTGATTTTACCCCAGTGCATCATGCTCGGCATGACGTTCCCGCTTATGACCGCCGGTCTTATACGGAGAATGCCGCAGCTTCCCGGTTCCATCGTTGCAATGCTTTATTTTACCAATAGCATTGGCGCAGCAGTCGGCGTTTTGGCAACAGGGTTTCTCTTCATAGCATGGGTTGGTCTGCCTGGAACGCTGGTCATAGCAGGATGTATCAACATCGTTGTGGCAGCTATCGTTTGGCTTGAGGATAGGAAGAGCCGAACCTATCGAACCGAAGCCCGTCCTGCCACAGGCATCTCTCCATCAAGCGCCATGTCCGTGGTAATGTATACTATTTTTCTTCTGATCGCTTTGTCGACGGGGCTCTCCTCGTTTCTTTATGAAATCGGATGGATCAGAATGCTCAGCCTCGTGTTGGGCTCTTCTACCCATGCCTTCGAGCTCATGCTGAGCGCATTCATCGCGGGCATTGCCTTCGGCGGTTTATGGATTAAACGACGGATAGATTTACTCGATGACCCGCGAAGCTTTCTGGCGCTTGTGCAAATTGCGATGGGCATACTGGCGCTTGCAACCCTTCCTGTCTATGGCAGCACCTTCACCGTGATGGCATGGTTGATGAGAAACCTGCCGAAGTCAGATGTGGGGTATATGCTATTCAATATCTCGAGCCACGCCATTGCGCTGGTCGTCATGCTGCCGGCTGCTTTCTGTGCAGGCATGACCCTTCCCCTTATTACCACGACACTCCTTCGCAACGGCGCAGGTGAACGAAGTATCGGCTCAGTTTATGGATTTAACACGATCGGATCCATTCTGGGCGTCTTTATTGCCATCCACCTGGCGATGCCTCTCCTTGGCCTCAAAGGCATGATTATCCTTGGAGCAGGTGTGGATATTGCACTTGGAGTTGGGCTGGCATGGTGGGTGTCTCCCTCGTGGCGTACCCCCGGAGCATATACGACCGTGGGTGTCGTTGCCCTACTGCTCCCTATGTTCCTTGTGAAGCTCGATCCCAGAAAAATGGCTTCAGGCGTGTATCAATTTGGGTTGTTGCCCGAACAGACAAAAGAGGAGACCCTCTTCCACCGTGATGGGAAAACAGCCACGGTATCAGTCACAAAGGACAACAAATACATGGCGATCAAAACCAACGGGAAAACTGATGCGGGCATCCAGGTAATCGGCAGCGGCCATTCGAGGGATGAAGAAACCATGGCAATGCTGGGTGCTGTCGGTATTATTCTTAGACCTGAAGCTAGAACAGCGGCCATTATCGGATGGGGCTCAGGACTAACAACCCACACTCTTTTGGCGGCTCCGTACATCGAAAGCGTCGATACCATTGAGATCGAACCTGAGATGATTAAGGGAGCGACTCTCTTCGGCTCGCGTGTGCGTTTTGCTTATGAGGACCCCCGCAGCCACGTGAAGATCGAAGATGCAAAGTCCTATTTCTCTTTCTATAACAAGAAATATGACCTTATTATCTCTGAGCCTTCCAATCCCTGGGTCAGCGGTATAGCAAGCCTTTTTACAAAAGAATTTTACTCTCGCGTACGGGCATACTTAAATGAAAACGGTCTGTTCATTCAGTGGCTTCACCTCTACGATATTGACATGCCCCTTGTTGCTTCTATAATGAAGGCTCTTTCGCCTTATTTTTCCGATTATGTAATCTATGCGACAAATTCTACCGATGTCCTTATTGCTGCATGTCCCTCCGGGAATATCCAAGGGCCGATGACTTCGTTCTTAGCCATGAAAGACCTCATGAATGAACTCAATAAACTCGATATAATGGGACTCCCGGATATTAACGTTCGTGTGATAGGGAATAAGGCGACGCTCTCGCCGTTTTTTGAGAGTTACAATATACCGCCCAATTCCGATTACGCGCCTATCGTCGACCTTTACGCAGTAAAGAGTCGATTTTTTGGCTCAAGAGCCTATGATCCGTTTCACAGTATTCAGTTTGATCGACTTCCGATTTTAGAAATGATCGGGAAGCAACATGTAAATCTCATTACAGCTAATGTGACGTATTCAACCTATCCAAAAGCACTCAGGATTCATTTTGCAGACATGCTTTATCAGTACCTATTGAAGGATCAGTTGCAATGGAACCATCCTGAAGCGCCGCTGCATGAGGAGAGCCGGATGGCAATTATACATGCCAAACAGGTCCTCTTAGGAGAGTGTTCGGAAGATGTCTTGAAATTAGAATGGTGGCAGGCAATGCTTCATATCATTGCCGATTTCGTCCCCTGCTGGTCACCTGGACAGCTTGCTGAGCTTTTGCATAGCATCGAAACTTCAGCATGCGCAAAGCACTTTTCTGTTTCTCAACGTGACTTCATTGACCTGATTAAAGCAGTGGGGGAAAAAGACTCCGCACGTATGGCTGGATATTCAAAAAAACTGTTGGAACAGAGGGAGAATAATCTGACAGACGCCGATCTTTTAGAATATATACTATCTGCAGGCATCTTGGGAGATTTAGCGGCAGGCAATATACAGGGAGCCGATCTTCTGTGGCAAAAATACGGCTCTCTCTTGCCCGTTAAAAATGCACAATCTATATCCGTGAGACTCTTAGTGACCCGCCTCTCTTCCCATAAATCACTTCCCTGACTACGACAGCATTGTTGTGCTCCGTGTCTCGCGCCGCGAAGAGAAGAGTCACTCTTCCCTTTCTTGCCTCGGCCCTCAGCCTGTCTATTATGTCCTGCTTCTCTCCGAGTTCTTTCGTGTACCTCCTCCTGAACTCCTGCCACCGTGAAGGATCATGGGAAAACCACGTTCGCAGCTCGTCACTGGGCGCTATCTCCTTCAGCCACTCATCGATGCGCGCACCTTCTTTTTTCACCCCTCGCGGCCAGAGCCGGTCAACAAGGATCCTTTTGCCGTCCTCCTGAGAAGGAGGATCGTATATCCGCTTTATTCCTATGAGGGGCATGGGCCGTGCATATCCTCAGCCTTCTTCAGGTTGTTCGCTCCACGTCCTTCGGTTCATGAACGATGACCGCTAATTCCCTGTCCCGTAGTTTGCGACAAGATAGTTGATGATCTCTTTTGCATCGTCCTCGCCTATCGGTGCTCCCATGACCTTTATCATCTTGTTCGTTGTGGCGGTCCATTGAGCCCTCGTGAGCTTCGGCTGCATGGTTATGTAATCAACGCTGTGGCAGATAGCACAGAGAGTCTTGACTTTTTCCCTGCCCGGGCCTGCTGTAAGCTCTGTCGGGACCACAGGCATCGTGATGGAACGAACCGTGGTTTGAGAGACACCATAAGCAAATCCTGCAACAAGACTTAAGGCCAGAATCACTGCCGTTATGATCACGACGATCCTTTTCATTGCATCCTCCTAGGCGACCACGACTCCCGTCTTTTCGATCTTATTCCACAGATAGCCCGACGGGTTCCAGAGGGTTTCAAAAGGCTGGGACTCGCCGATACTGTTCGTGGCCTTTACCATGATCGTATATTTCCCCGCCTTCTCAGGTTTCCATTCGTAAAACCACTGTATCCAGGAGTATCGGCCTTTATCCTGACCAAGCCGAGCCTCTCCCCAGCGTTTACCGCTGTCCGTGGATACGATCACATCCCTGATGCTGTACCCGCCGGAAAAGGCGATCCCCATGATCTCGAGGGGCTTCCCCAGCCTCAGCGTTGTGCCATCAGCAGGCTCAATGACGAGAGACCTCGTATTCATCCTGTTGAGGGGGACCGTCTTCTTTGGAGGGGTGCCGGCAGGTGTACAGGCACAGGGATTATCAGGGATCCTGTAGGCGGACTTCATCCAGAATTCCTCAAAGGGTCTCGGAAGTACCGTAATCTCACTCAATGACTTCACCCAGTACGTCGCGTACCACCCGGGCACAACGATTCTCGCAGGAAAACCATTGAGCATCGTGAGAGGTTCGCCGTTCATTTCATAGGCGACAATGATGTCATCCTCCAGGGCCATGTCAACGGGAAGGCTCTTCACGAAATCAGGCACGGTCTGAAGTGGAGGGGTATCAAGACCGTTGAAGGAGACGTCCACTGACCCTGCCTTCATGCCCGCATCATTGAGAATATCCCTGAGGCGGGCGCCGGACCAGACAACGTTTCCCATAGCGCCATTCTTCCACTGTCCTCCGGCCACACGGGGCTCGAAGAGGCTCCTGCCGTTCCCGGAACACTGGATCACAGCCGCATAGGTGATCTTCTCGTATTTCTTCAGATCTTCCATCGAGAGCCGGAGTTCTTTATCCGCATTACCGCCGACCTTGAGCCTCCATTGGCCCAGATCGACGGATGTCGGGACATTCGAAATATGCCACCTCACAAAGAGCGCGTTATTCGGCGTAACCAGTTCCTTGAAATATGAGAGAGGGGTTTCGAGCTGGGGCGGTCTCGAGGTGAGGAGTATGAGATCAGTCTTTTCAGGGAACCTGACCAACCTTCTTTCGTCGGCAAAAAGTGGGGCCGGGACTACTCCGACGGCTGCTACGGCAGACAGGACTCCGGTGGTCTTCAAAAAATCCCTTCGGGTATATCTCCTCTGTGTCATGCCATACCTCCCTTCATGTTACATACTTACCTAATATCACAAAGGAGAACGACATGCAACATATGCAACCAATGAATGTCGGTCACCGGGAAGACGACGGATAATTACCGCTGCTCTCTCTCAGCCTTTCTTGAAGAAGGCATAGATCGCTGAAAAATCCTGTTCACCGATTCCCCGATCAAAGGTCTTCGCATAGAGTTCCTTGACAACAGCTCCGGTAAACAGGGGACTCCTGAGTTCATACGCCAGGTCCTGAAGACAGTGAAGGTCTTTATAGATGAGGGCATTTGAGAAATGAGGCGAGAAATCTTCTTCAAGGAGTTTCGCCTTTTTTGCGTTCAGGACCATGGAGTTGCCTGCGCCTGCGGATAATATTTCCACGACATCCCTTCTGTCGATGCCGGCCTTTTCGCCAAGGGCAAGGGCCTCGGCAAGAGTAGCCATAAAGCTTCCCAGCGTAAGGTTGTTGATGAGTTTCATCTTTGTTGCGAGGGCCGGTTCTCCAAGAAAGAAGAGGTTCTTCCCGATATTTTCGAGAACCGGTTTGACCTTCTCATACCCTCCCTTACTCCCGCTGATAAGAATGGTGAGAGCTCCCTGGGAAGCAGGGACAACGCTTCCCAAAACCGGTGTCTCAAGATAGATACCGCCCCGGCTGGAACAGAGCTCATGAAAAGTCTTCACATCTCTGAAGTGGTTTGTCGAGAGATCGACGATAATCTTTCCCGTGATATCGCCGGCAAGAAGTCCGTCCTCCCGGGTAAAGACTGTATGTACGGCATTGCTGTCAAAAAGGCATAAAAAAATGATTTCCGCTGCTTCCGTCACCGCCTTGGGCGATAGAGCTCTTTCAACAGATATGTCTTCGGTCTTCCCGGAGGTACGGTTCCAGACCGTCAGAGAGTATCCACATTCCAGGAGTCTCTTCGCAATCGCTTTTCCAAGGTGACCGAGTCCGATAAAGCCTATGTTCATCTTTTCCTCCCTAGTGTAATGATTCAGAAGTCCCTTTACATAAGAAACGTCGTAAAGTTCCTTGCCCGTCATTCCCGAGGTAGTAATCGGGAATCCATTTTCTTTGGAAAACAAGGGCGCCTGGATTCCCGCCTACGCGGGAATGACACCAAATGCAGTCAAACATATGTAAAGAAGCGTTAGACTCACTACACTAGATTCTTCAGCCTGAAAAAATTGAGGTGACCCTTGACGGAAGAGTACCAGAAAAGAGTGTTCTCACGCAACCCATCGGGTTCATCCAGACTTCCTCAGAAACTTTCCCTGCTACCTCGGCGAAGAGATTTCCCCACCGTGGACCGCAACAACGCTTCTCTAAGCATTTGGTAAAATAACCATCACCCATGGGACGGCAAATGTTCATAGGAAAGGGATTTGTTGCGATCCTTCTTGTAATATTTCTATGGTGGTGCGTTCAGGACGCTTCTTCAGAGGGAACGTCAACCTCCAGGGCATCTGATTCAGGACTTGACCTCTCCATTAAGAAGAGGCTAACCGAAGGGAAGACCCCTTCAAGGACTGTTGTCGGAGGAGAGCAGATCTACTCAACGGTTCTTGTGGAAAGCTTCTATAAGAGAAGAAACTACCAGCCCGCATGGAGCGAGAACGGCCGTTTGCAACAGGTTGACACACTCTTAAAGGCGATCGGGGAAGCCTACGGCGACGGGCTGACACCTGATTACTATCACTACGGCCCGATACGATCTCTTGTGGCTTCCATAGAAAAGGCATCCTCTCCTGACCCACCGCGTCTGGCTGACCTCGACATACTCCTCACCGATGCCTTTCTCACGCTCGGTTGTCATCTTTCGGGCGGATGTGTGAACCCGGTGACACTTGAAACAGAGTGGTTTGCAAAGCGCCGGGATGTGGATGTGGCCTCTGTCCTTGAGCAGGCGTTGAAGAAGAGACAGCTCAAAGAGGCCCTGGAGAGGTTCAGGCCGGAAGAGGGATCCTACCTCGGACTCAGACAGGCCCTCGCCCACTACCGTGAGCTGTCGTCAAAGGGTGAATGGTCGCTGGTTCCAGGCGGTCCCCTCTTGAAAAAGACCTCTCGCTCCGAAAGGGTTGCAGCACTGAGAAGAAGGCTTGCCTCTTCAGGCGACCTTGAACGTAATGATCGAGGAGGAGATTTCTTTGATGAGACGCTGAGAAAATCGGTAATATCCTTTCAGAAGCGGCATGGGCTCAAGGCCGACGGCATTGTGGGCGTGGAAACACTCGATGCCCTTAACGTTCCCCTGAAGCAACGGATACGCCAAATGGAGTTGAACATGGAACGGTTGCGCTGGATCCTCAGTAACCGGGAGCAGCGGTCCGTCGTCGTCAATATCGCCAATTTCCGGCTGGACGTAATCGAAAACGGTCAATCAATCCTCTCAATGAAAGCAGTTGTAGGCAAGCCTTATTGGGACACCCCTGTCTTCACGGCAAAGATGACCCACGTCATAATAAATCCTTGTTGGAACGTTCCCGAGAGCATCGCGAGGAAAGAGATTCTGAAGAAGGCCAGGAAGAATCCCCATTATCTCTCAGAACAGAATATAAAGGTCTTGAAAGGCTGGGGTCCACGGGAAGAGGAAAGAGACCCGGAAACGATTGATTGGTCGAAGATCACTCCGAGCAAGCTCTCGTATAGGTTTCGCCAGGAGCCAGGTCCTCTCAATCCCCTTGGCCGTCTCAAGTTTATGTTTCCCAATGCCTTCGACGTCTATCTCCATGACACCCCCGCTAAAGGTCTCTTTCTGGAGAACGTGAGGACCTTCAGCCATGGTTGCATCCGCATCGAAAGACCCATCGAGTTGGCAGAATACCTCCTGCGGGATGACCCATGGTGGACGAAGGTAAGATTACTCGCTGCGATAGAGAACGGCGCCGAGCAGAAGGTCTCTATCCCTCATCCGCTCAATGTCCACTTCCATTATCTCACCGCCTGGGTCGACGAGGCCGGCACCCTTCAGTTCAGAAACGACATCTACGGAAGGGACGTACGCCTCGATGAGGCACTCCGGAAGAAAGCCTCTCTTCCCTGACTCTGAAGAATTGTGTTCCCGCTTTCATGATTTCCATCCTCCCGGCATACCATATTCTCATGTCGTTCCGATTTCTCCTTGACTCCTGAGACATCCTGTGATAAAAGAAAATTAGAGGAAACGTTCTTTCCGATAAAGGGGACGGTCGTTCGGGACGGCCGTCAGGGTGTCAAAGAAACAGGACCGGATTCAGCGCTTTTTCTCCAGCAGAATCCGGCCAAGAGAGAAAGGAGGATATCATGCCTTATTACGTAATTCTCAGTACGCTGACCGATGAAGGACGGAAGACGATCAAGCAGAACCCCGAAAGGATCCTCGAGGTTGTCAAGGAACTCGGAGGCATGGGAGTGAAAGTCCATGAACAGTATGCTGTCCTCGGTCCCTATGATTTTGTGAACATTGTGGAGGCCCCTGACAACGAGACGATCATGAAGGTCTCCATGCATGTCGGTTCGAGAGGGTCGGTCCAGCTCTTAACCCTTGCCGCGTTGCCGGTGGAGGAATTCATTAAGAAGATAAAATAGGGCTCCGGGGCTTGCTCATGGGCGATGGAAGGCGGTCACCTTCACATTCGCATAAAGAGGGAGGCGGGCGCGCTTCAAAACCTTTCCCGCCTCCCTACGAATCGAATTTTATGCAACATTAACGGCCCCGAATGAAATAGTCCATAAGCCTATGTCCCTCTTCAACGACCATGGCGTCCTTCCTCTCCATGAGGGACTCATCGTATGCGGCGCCTTCATTCTTCCTCATCCTTCTGCTGTCATATATCACAAAGGGCACGGGTTCTTCGGTATGAGTTCTCACCTCTGTCGGCGTCGCGTGGTCCGGCATAAGCAATATCCGGTATTCATCAAAGGCCTTTGCCCCGCTGAGAACCGTGCCGACGACCAGGGCATCAAAGTCTTCGACGGCCCTTACCTTGTCCCGGCAATTCCCTGAATGCCCCGCCTCATCAGGGGCCTCGACATGGATATAGACAAAATCGACTTCCTCGAGGGCCTTCAGAGAATACTCGGCCTTTCCGATATAGTTCGTATCGATATAGCCTGTTACGCCAGGGACCCTGAGGATCTCAAACCCTGCGTATACGCCGAGCCCCTTTGTCAGGTCCACTGCTGAGACGAGTGCGCCGGAAAGGGCATACTTTTCCCTGAAGGTCGGCATCTTCGGTTTTCTCCCCTGTCCCCAGAGCCAGATGCTGTTGGCGGGCCTCTTTCCTTTGCTTATGCGCTCCTTGTTTATCTGATTGCCTTCGAGGACCCCCACCGACCTTCTCATGAGATCCCGTATGACCTCTTCACCTTCTCCACAGGGAAGATAGTCCGAGATCTCTTTCCCGGTTATATCGTGAGGAGGAACACATTCAATGTCCGATGTGCCATGACGCCAGACCATGAGATGGCGATAACTGACACCGGGATAGAAAGAGATTGTCTCTGTCCCGAGTTCCCGGTCGATCTCCTTTATCATGGCCCCGGCCTCTTCCGTAGATATATGCCCTCCGCTGTAATCCTCCAT
Source organism: Thermodesulfovibrionales bacterium (assembly GCA_035686305.1). Taxonomy (NCBI): domain Bacteria; kingdom Pseudomonadati; phylum Nitrospirota; class Thermodesulfovibrionia; order Thermodesulfovibrionales; species Thermodesulfovibrionales bacterium. The sequence goes on from DASRZP010000054.1 coordinate 47,319, forward strand.
CACCGCATGGTTCTTTTGCCTATCGAATTTCAGGGTGACAAGATTGCACCGGTAAGCCACATCATCTTCTTTCAACTCTATGCCCATGCTGGCTGCCTCGAGAGGCGCACGGCCGCTGTAGAAGACCTTGGGGTCATACCCGAGGATGCTGAGGTTCGCGACGTCAGATCCCGGATGGAAACCAGCAGGAATGGTTCTGACAGAGCCGATAACCCCTTCTCTCGCGAGGCGGTCCATATTCGGGGTGAAGGCAGCCTGAAGGGGTGTCTTGCCGCCCAGTTCCTTCAATGGCCTGTCGGCCATCCCGTCTCCGATTATGACAATGTATTTCATCGTTATAAGATCTCTTCAATCACCTTCGAAACAGCCCCGATCTCTGATCCGACTCTCAAAGGCTCTTTGACGGCCTTAAAGACCGTGTCAGGGTCTTTTAAACCATGCCCCGTCAAGGTGCAGACAACGGTCTCTCCCTTCCTGAAATATCCCTCGTTATATAACTTTCTAACACCGGCCACAGAGGCGGCAGACGCCGGTTCGCAGAATATACCTTCTGAGCCGGCGATAAGGCCGTAAGCCTGGAGGATCTCTTCGTCGGTGACAGCCTCTATCCTGCCGCCCGATTCGTCCCGTGCTGCCACTGCGCCTCTCCAACTGGCAGGGTTTCCGATCCTGATCGCCGTCGCAATGGTCTCAGGGTTTTTGACGGGGTGTCCGAGAACGATTGGAGCAGCCCCCTTCGCCTGGAACCCGAGCATCCTGGGGAGACTGCCGATCTTGTTGTTATCCCGGTATTCCCGGTAACCCTTCCAGTATGCCGTTATGTTGCCGGCGTTTCCCACGGGAAGGGCATGGAAGGCCGGGGCTGAACCGAGCTGGTCGCAGACCTCGAAAGCAGCCGTCTTCTGGCCTTCGATGCGATAGGGGTTAATGGAGTTCACGAGGGTTATGGGATACCGCTCAACGACTGTCTTCACGATGTTCAGAGCCTCATCGAAGTTCCCTTCGATCTGCAGGACCTGCGCTCCGTGGATCAGCGCCTGAGCGAGCTTGCCCATGGCGATCTTTCCCTCAGGGATTATGACGATTGCCTTCATTCCCGCACGTGCGGCGTATGCCGCTGCAGAAGCCGAGGTATTTCCCGTTGACGCGCAGATGACCGCCCTGGAGCCAGTTTCAGCAGCCTTTGAAATCGCCATGGTCATCCCCCTGTCCTTGAAAGAACCCGTAGGATTTGCGCCATCGAATTTCAGGTAGAGATCGAGATCTGCGCCGATCTTCTCCTGCAGGTTTGCAGCCCTGATAAGGGGTGTATTTCCCTCCTGCAGGCTCACAACAGGTGTCTTTTGCGAAACGGGCAGGAACGCCCGGTACTCTTCAATGAGGCCTCTCCACAACATGCCAATGCCTGTGCTGTATGATCCTTCTAAACCCATACCATCTCCTGCGATCTTAAATCAACGTCTGTCATAGCTCAATTTCGGGGACCGGCGAATAGCTCTTGAGGGGTGCCGTCTCTTGATCTCAGGATCGAGAATGCTATTCTATGATGTCTCCTTCAACAAGTTCTACGTCCACACCCTGGTCTTTAAGATACTGGATGCCCTTTCCGAGATTCTCATTGGTCCCTTCCAGTTCAAGGACCATCTCGCCGACGGTCTCGGTGACCCTCGCCCTCCTGATGTTGGGCATCACGTCGAATTTCTTTGCCATCGTGAAGATAACTGGCTCCTTGATGAGATGCTGTGGGAAGGTCAATCTCACACGTTCTTTCATATCGCCTCCGTTTTGAGCAGTCAGCGGTCCCCCGTTGGCTGGTAACCGCTCACAAGAGACTGCCGGCTAATTTCGTCCTCCCGCAATCGCAGGGACGATCGAGACCTCATCGCCGTCCTTGACGGACGTGCCCTCTGCCTTGAGAAACCTGATATCTTCTTCATTCACGTAGATATTCACAAATCTCCGTATCTTCCCCCCCTCGGAGATCCTTTCTCCGATCCCGGGGAATCTCTTGTCGAGGTCCTGTATGAGGTCAATGACCGTTCCCGGAACTCCTTCAACCTCTTCCTTGCCCTGTGTCAATCTCTGCAGCGGTGTCGGTATTCTTACCTTTACTGCCATCATCTACCTCCTCTTCAAAAAAGATCCCTATCTCCTCAGCAGCTGGCGACCGTAGGGAGACTAGTGACCGATAATATTCAGCACCTCTTCGAATGCAGCGAGGTTCGGTTTTATGTAATGGGGCGACAGCGTCTGTCCGGCGAGGGCCTCCTGGGTCTTGAGCCCATTGCCGGTGATACAGATGACCGTTGTTTCGTCCTTATGAATCCTGCCGGTTTCGATGAGCTTCTTCGCACAGGCGAGGGTGACGCCTCCTGCGGTTTCGGCGAATATGCCCTCCGTCCTCGCAAGGAGCTTTATACCCTCAATGACCTCGGCGTCGGAGACGTGCTCTCCGTATCCGCCGCTCTCGTTCACCACATGGAGAGCATAGTACCCGTCCGCAGGATTACCGATGGCAAGTGATTTCGCGATCGTATCGGGCTTGACAGGCCTGATCATGTCGGTCCCCTGCTTGATCGCCGTCGCTATGGGAGAGCAACCCGTCGCCTGCGCGGCGAAGGCCTTTGTCTGAAGTTCCTTTATGATCCCGATCTCTTTGAATTCCTTGAAGGACTTCCATATCTTCGTAAGCAGGGAGCCGCTCGCGCAGGGTACAACGACGTTGTCGGGCGCCCTCCAGCCCAGCTGTTCAATGATCTCGAAGCCCTGGGTCTTCGATCCTTCGGCATAGAAAGGCCTGATATTGATGTTCACAAAGGCCCACCTATACTTGTTCGCCACCTCACTGCAGAGCCTGTTGACCTCATCATAGTTGCCATCAACAGCCACGACATAGGGCTCATAGACAAGGGACGCGACGATCTTGCTCGCTTCGAGGGTTGCAGGGATGAAGACAAACCTCCGGAAACCAGCTTTTGCCCCATGGGCTGCCACGGAATGGGCAAGGTTGCCCGTAGAGGCACAGGCGACCGTGTCAAAGCCGAATTCCTTTGCCTTCGTGAGGGCAACGGCAACGACCCTGTCCTTAAAAGAGAGCGTGGGGTGGACCACCGTGTCGTCCTTTACGAACAACTCCCTGACACCGAGTTCCTTCGCAAGGTTGTCGGCCCTGATAAGAGGAGTAAAGCCTGACTGCAAGCCGACCTGGGGCTCGCCATCGATGGGCAGAAGTTCCTTGTACCGCCAGAGGTTCTCCTCTCTTTTCTCGATACTCTTTCTTGTCAAGACCTTCTTTATCTTCTTATAGTCATAGACGACCTCGAGGGGACCAAAACAGAACTCACAGACATATATGGGATCAACAGGGTACTCCCTGCCGCATTCTCTGCACTTAAGACCGTTTACATATCCCATAGGCACCTCCTGTCCTGCTTCCTGAAATCGACGGCACAAAAAGACCGAGAGGACGTTAAGTTACTATTTTACTCCAAAGAGTGCATAAAATAAACCCTAACAATGCAAACTATGGCAAGGCAGGCATGGATCGAAGCCCTGTGCATGAGATGGGATTCCGGCAATGAGGTACTTCGATGACTTCATCGTAAGTGGCCTCCCGCATTGAGCGTACAGCGGCAGTCGGCAACCATCAAAGGTATCGCGATACAAGGCTTCTCACCATACCTGCCTTCCCGAACAGGATAGTTTTGTGCAACTGGAAGGTTAACAGTCCCGAATTGCCTCATCGAAAATCGAAACGAGAGTGAATCATCCCGCTGACCTGCCGGGGGAGACTTTATTCATCAGGTCGGCCCGGCAAAGCCGGAGTGAAAGCTAAAAGTAGAAGGTGAAGGGGTTAACGAGAGCCCGAGCCGATCATCTTGCTCAGCATCGCCCGTATCTCCTGGCACTTCTTCTCTCTGTTCTCAAAGATCGTGTCCTCAATATACAGCTTTTTTCATAAGCCCCTCGATGATGGTATAGCCGCCGCAGGGCGGAACATCAAGCCCTTCCCTGAAATCACAGCCATCAACGAGGAAATCACATTTCGTGCAGACGGTCTCTCGAATCTCACGGTCACAAGAAA
>DASRZP010000055.1 GCA_035686305.1 Thermodesulfovibrionales bacterium
GAACATCTTGGCGAACAAGGATTCAACCTCATCCTCGAAGGCAGGGAATTCGCTGATATTGGAGGCGGCGAGCGGATTTGAACCGCTGAATAAAGGTTTTGCAGACCTCTCCCTTGCCACTTGGGTACGCCGCCGTAACCGTTACCTGGAATCAGGAACGCGTGATGAGATGAGCGACCCCTTTGTACACATCAGTCACTACCGATTACCCACCACGGTTCTTTATGGAGCGGGCGACGGGATTCGAACCCGCGACCCCAACCTTGGCAAGGTTGTGCTCTACCAGCTGAGCTACACCCGCAGATGCGTCCGTTTTTACTCTTGGAAAGAGCCTGTGCTATACTAGTCGGATATTGAATACTAAAGAATAGTCATCGTTTTTGTCAATATGGTTCATCCTGATCTCAGCGAGTTCAAGAGACTGTCAGGAGAGGGCAATCTCATCCCTGTCTACAGAGAGATCCTTGCCGATATGGACACTCCTGTCTCGGCCTTTCTCAAGATCGGCGGAAACCCTTCGTTTCTCCTCGAGAGCGTCGTCGGTGGAGAAAAATGGGCGAGATATTCCTTCATCGGCTCGAATCCGCTGAAGGTGATAAGAGGCTGGGGCAGGAAGATCGAGATACGGGAGACCGGCAGGAGACCGGTAGTCCTTGAGGCGGAAGACCCTCTTGCCGTGCTGAAAAAAGAACTCTCACGTTATAAACCCGTTTCCGTTCAGGGACTCCCGAGGTTTTCAGGCGGTCTTGTCGGATATATGGGCTATGATATGGTGAGGTTTTTTGAGAAGATCCCCGACATGAAGAGACCCGGCACTGACCTGCCCGATATGTTCTTCATGCTCACCGACACGATGCTCATATTCGACAGCCTGAAACAGAAGATAAAGATCGTTTCGAATGTCCACGTCGACGGCAAGGGTTCTCAGAAGGCTTATAGAGAGGCTGTCGAGAAGATTGACAACCTCACCGAGAAACTCACGAGGCCAAGGACCAGATACCTGAAACAAGAGACTCACAGAAGGAGCCCGAGGCAAAAGAGGTTCACCTCAAATTTCAGGACAAGGGAAGCCTTTGAAGACGCCGTCGCCAGGGCAAAAGAATACATTGCAGCAGGCGACATTTTTCAGGTTGTACTCTCGCAGAGGTTCGAGCGCACGTCTCATCGGGACCCCTTTGACGTCTACAGGGCATTACGGGTGGTGAATCCTTCTCCCTACATGTATTTTATCAATACGGGCGATGCAGAGATCGTCGGCTCTTCGCCAGAGGTCCTCGTGAGGCTTGAAGGGAGTAAGGTTGTGCTCAGGCCCATCGCCGGAACGAGGAAAAGAGGCGAGACAGAAGCAGAGGACGAGGCCCTTGAGGAGGAACTGAAAAGAGACCCGAAAGAGATCGCCGAACATATCATGCTTGTCGATCTCGGGAGGAACGACGTCGGCAGGGTCGCTCAAAAGGGCTCGGTCGAAGTTACCGAGTTGATGGCCATTGAACGGTACAGCCACGTGATGCACATGGTGTCGAATGTTGAGGGGGAACTCGAAGACGGCCTCGACGCCTTTGATGTACTGAGGGCATCCTTCCCTGCCGGAACAGTCACCGGCGCCCCAAAGGTGAGGGCGATGGAGATCATAGAGGAGCTCGAACCGACGAGGAGGGGGCCCTACGCAGGGGCGGTCGGATATTTCAGTTATTCAGGCAATATGGATACCTGCATTACGATACGGACGCTTATAGCGAGAGCCAACAAAATCTCTGTTCAGGCGGGAGCGGGAATAGTCGCCGATTCAAGCCCTGAGAAGGAATATGCTGAGACCGTCAATAAGGCAATGGGGATGATGGAGGCAGTCGATATTGCGGAGAGGGGATTGGCATAAGAGATGAAGAAACCTAAGGTGGAGGATAGAGGAAACATGCTCCTCATGATTGATAACTATGACTCTTTCACGTATAACCTTGTGCAGCACCTCGGCGAACTGGGAGGCGACGTCAGGGTATTCAGGAATGACAGAATCACCATCGAAGAGATCGAAGGGCTGCAACCTGAAAGGATCGTCATTTCGCCAGGTCCATGCACTCCCAAAGAAGCGGGCATATCGATAGCCGTTATAAATCATTTTTCGGGGAAGGTCCCCATCCTCGGCGTATGTCTCGGCCACCAGTCCATAGGGGCCGCTTTCGGAGGGGACATTATAAGGGCTCCGAAGCTCATGCATGGTAAGACGTCCATGATATACCATGACGGGAAGACGATCTTTGAAGATCTTCCGAACCCCTTTGAGGCGACACGGTACCACTCCTTGGTCATAAAGAAGGAGACCATGCCCGGTTGTCTTGAGATCTCGGCGTGGACAGAAGATGGAGAAATCATGGGGGTGAGACATAAGGAGTTTCTCGTTGAAGGAGTGCAGTTTCATCCCGAATCCATACTCACGAAGGTCGGGAAAGACCTGTTGAGAAATTTCCTTTCCCTTGGAAAAGGCCGATGATTAAAGAGGGGATACACCTTCTCGTACAGAATATCGATCTCTCAGAGGCTGAGATGGCCGAGTGCATGAAAGAGATCATGGAGGGCATGGCCACGGACGCCCAGATCAGCGCCTTCCTCACGGCCCTCCGCATAAAGGGCGAGACCGTCGATGAGATAACAGGAGCTGCCAGGGTCATGAGGAAGAAGGTAACCGCCATCAAAGCACCGGAAGGGGTCCTCGATACCTGCGGGACGGGCGGCGATATGTCCTTTACCTTCAACATATCCACGGCAACAGCCATCGTCGTTTCTGCAGCCGGTGTGCCTGTTGCGAAACACGGGAACCGATCGGTCTCGAGCAAGTCGGGCAGCGCTGATGTGCTTGAGTCCCTGGGAGTAAAGATTGATCTGCCGCCGGAAAAGGTTGAACGCTCGATCTTTGAGACGGGTTTCGGTTTTCTCTTCGCGCCGATCTTTCACCCTTCGATGAAATATGCAGTCGGCCCGAGGAAGGAGATCGGAATCAGGACGCTCTTCAATATCCTCGGTCCCCTGACCAATCCTGCCGGCGCGAGGAGGCAGATCCTGGGAGTCTTCACGGATAAGCTGACGGATACCCTTGCAACGGTCCTCGGGAACCTCGGCGCTGAAGATATCATGGTCGTGCACGGAGAGGACGGACTCGACGAAATTACGATCTCCGACGGCACAAGGGTTTCGAGGTACAAGGAAGGCACCTTGGATACCTCCTATCTCTCACCCGAGGACTTTGGGGTCAGGAGGGCCGATCTGAGAAGCCTCCTCGGCGGGGACAAAGATGAAAACGCAAGGATTCTGATCTCTGTCCTAGAAGGCGAAAAAGGTCCAAAACGTGATGTGGTGCTCATGAATTCTGCGGCAGCCCTTGTGGTTGCGGGATGGTCAGACAACCTCAGGGACGCCATGCTCATCGCGGCCGATATGATCGACACGGGCAAGGCCTTTGACAAGCTCGAGGAGATCATCAGGGTCTCGAATTCCCTGTAGAAGATCGGGTCGACCCTGATGTTGCAAACACGTAACCTCAACTCTGACAGGAGTCTTTATGATAAAGTCTCACAGCCGTGAATCCCACAAAGACCGCAAGCCCTTCAAGGTAAACTCTCATGGCCCGTCGCGCGGCGACCTCGAACGGGCATTGAAACTGAGGGAAGTCATGGAGGCCCTTTACGAGGCGAACAAGAATGTGCCTGTTATCGTGGAGGGGAAAAAGGACGCTGTGGCCTTGAGGAACCTCGGCCTCGTCGGCGAAATAATAACCCTCCACCGGGGCAACAACCTCTACGAATTTTGTGAAGACATATCGGAGAGCTTTCACAAGGTAATCATCCTTCTCGACTGGGACGACAAGGGCGAAGCCCTCTGTAAGACCCTCAGCACGAACCTGAGGGGACTCTGGGAGGAATTCTCGGGGTTCAGAGAGATCCTGAAGATCCTCTGTCAGAAGGACATCAAGGACGTCGAAGGCATTCCGAAACTCCTGAAAAACCTCGAGGGCGATGAAGCCTATCGGCAGTAAGGGGGAAGACCTCGCCGTTGCCTATCTGAAGAAGAAGGGGTACAGGATCCTTTCGAGGAACTTCAAGGCCCCTGTCGGCGAGATCGACATCATTGCCGAAGACGGGAACACCGTCGTCTTTGCCGAAGTGAAGACGAGAAGGGATACCACCTTCGGCCGTCCCTTTGAGGCGGTCGACTTCAGAAAAAGGGAGAAGATGAGGAAGGTCGCCCTCTGCTATCTCAAGTACTCGGGAAAGGAGATGCCCTCACGATTCGATGTCCTGAGCATCGATATGGATGGCGACAAAAGCAGGATCGAACATATCGTCGATGCCTTCGAGTGACAATTCGGTAAAATAGATGCTGCACCTTCGGCAGATCTCTTCTCTCTCGGACTGACCAGTTTTCCTCTCCATCATCTTTCTCGTGGCGACCCCTGAGGCCGCTCCATAGTCTCCAACTCTTGTCGATATCGCAATGGCAGGCAAAAACCAACCTTCCATGCCTTCCTGCCCACATCCGGCATGACCGACTTGACAAAGCATATGCTATTTTTTATAATGTGCATATGCACGAAATGGAAGATTTAAAGAAACGTGTCTCCCCGGTATAAAAAGCCGCGATTCTGCGGTTGCAAATTTAGAGGCAAAGCCTTTAAGCCGACCGGCATCCCGATGCCGGAATTGGAAAAGATCATTCTTTATAGGGATGAGCTTGAGGCCTTAAAACTGTGCGATGCCGACGACTTCACGCAGGAAGAGGCCGGAGAAAAAATGCGGGTGTCGCGG
>DASRZP010000056.1 GCA_035686305.1 Thermodesulfovibrionales bacterium
GTGCCGCGAGGGCCCTCGATGGATCCCTCCGTGAAAAGGCTGGCAGTGATGGTTGAAGACCATCCGCTCGAATACAGGGATTTTGAGGGTGTCATCCCTGAGGGCAATTACGGCGCAGGACGAGTCATCATCTGGGACAGAGGCTTTTATCATCACCCTTCCGCAAAAAATAGAAAAGAAAGTGAGAGACTCCTGCTGGACGGATTAAGAACAGGGAACATGAAGTTTGTCCTCGATGGCGAAAAGCTTCGGGGGGAATTCGCCCTGGTGAAAACGGGAAGGGACGACAAGTCGTGGCTGCTTTTGAAGAAGAAAGATCGCTATGCTACGAACAGAGACATTCTCGAGGAGAACCGTTCCGTCCTATCCAAGAAGACCCTGGAGGATGTTGCCGAAGCCGGACCGGGGAAATCTCTTTCACGGAAAAAAGAAAACCAGATCCGTCTTCGGGAGGCGATGAAAAGCGAAGACCTGAAGGGTGCACCGGTTAAACCGATGCCGCAGGGCATAAGACCGATGCTCGCTGCCTTGGCAAGAAACCCCTTTGATCATCCGGATTGGATATTTGAGGTAAAATGGGACGGATACCGGGCCATTGCCGAAGTTAAGGAGGGAAATGTCTCTCTCTATTCTCGTAACCGAATCTTGTTCAATCAAAAATTTTTTCCCCTTACGGAGTCGCTGCGGAAATTGACCTTTGAGGCGGTCCTGGACGGCGAAATCGTTGTCGTGGATGGTCAGGGACGTCCTGATTTTCAGGCGCTGCAGAATTACCAGAAATCCGGAGGGGGTCATCTGCTCTACTATGTCTTCGATCTCCTCTACTTTCAGGGACATGATCTGACGAGCCTGCCCTTGCTCAGGAGGAAAGAACTTTTGAAAAAAATCCTCCCCTCCGATTCGAAGATACGATTCAGCGATCACGTATCCAGAGAGGGCGTCTTGTTTTTTGATGTTGCAAAAGAAAAAGGTCTGGAGGGGATCATCGCCAAACATTCTCAGAGCGTCTATCGCATGGGAAGAAGGAGCCGCGAATGGCTGAAGGTAAAGACGCAACTCACGCAGGAGGCGGTGATCGCGGGCTTCACGAAACCGGGAGGGGGCAGAAGATATTTCGGCAGCCTGGTCTTAGGCGCATTCGACGGGGATGACCTGATTTACATCGGCCATTCGGGAGGCGGATTCGGCGGCAAGCTTCTTAGAGAAGTGCGAGAAAAAATGGGACCCCTGATCCAAAAAGAATGCCCTTTCCACGTGGAGCCGGAGACCAATGCCCCGGTCACATGGGTAAAGCCGGAACTGGTCTGCGAACTTGCCTTCTCAGGCTGGACTGGCGATGGCATCATGAGACAGCCGGTTTTTTTGCGACTCCGCGAGGACAAAATCGCACGCGAAGTGGTACGGGAAAAGCCGGAGTGAAAGCGTCGAATGACGAGGTGACTATTCATCAACGTCGCTGCCCCCGGCAATGCTAAGGAGGTCACCAGCAACGGCTCACACCTGTCATTCCCGCAAGCGAAGCGCGTCGGAAATCCTTCTGAAAACAAAGAATGATTCCGGACAAGCCGGAATGACGGAATAGCTTCAGAATGTGGCTTTGTTAATAATCATCTTATTAAGCTCAAAACTAATACTTCTTCTCCGTCTCCTTGCCTACCATTTTAAACGTCCATGGGCCCATTGTACTGATCTGAAGGACGGTCTCCTCATCGACCCATGCATTGTGGACAACTTTTGGTGGCAGGGAGAAATAACTGCCAGCCTGCAGTATCGTCGGGTTTTCAGGTTTGTCTCCCATGGCGAGATTGAATTTTCCCGAGATAACGGTGACACGTTCTCTGTTCTTGTGTATATGAGGAGGTATCTTTGTTCCGGCAGGCAGTTTGAAGCGTACCACAAAGAAGCCTTTCTTGCCGGGATCACCCTCCAAAACGGCGATTTTGGTTTCAGGGAGTGATGCGGGGCCGTCTTTCCATGAAAACTCATCGGGAGTCAAGATTATGTTTCCGGCAGTTCCTGCCGATTTCATTTTTTCGGCAGCGAGTCCGCCAGACATGACAACCAACAAGGACAGAAACGCCACCGCAAAAAATACGATTTTCCTTTTCATCTCTTTCTCCTCCTTATAGACAAAGTATAGTATGAATTCTCGGACTGTCAAGCACCACAGGGCTGTGAGCAGGGAGTCGTCCAAAGAGCGAGGCTGAGGTCATGAGGAGGCATGAGCCGCGAGGATCATATACAAAGCGCTCAGTTGACGCCGCAACGATTTTCTGAGAAGCTGGAATTAGGCCAGGCGAAAAAGTGGGTGGATATTTGGCGAAAAGTGAAAGTCATCCTAACCCTTGCGGGGATGTTTCGTGAAGGCTTCCTCAGCTGATAATCTTCCAGGAAGGCAATCGGCCTGGAGTCCTCTCAGGCAACATCTCTTCCGCTCTCTCTGGATCGCGGCAGTCGCCTCGAATGTCGGAACGTGGGTACAGGATGTTGGAGAGGCGTGGCTCATGACCTCGCTGACAAAATCCCCCATCCTGATATCACTCCTTCAGACGGCGGACAGCTTTCCGATCTTCCTCCTGGCCCTGCCGGCGGGCGCATTCGCCGACATCATGGACAGAAGGAGACTCCTCATATTTGCACAGGTCTGGATGCTGATCACGGCGTCGATACTCGGCGTGATGACCATAGCCGGCGCTGCCACTCCTTCCTCCCTTCTTTTGCTGGCATTCCTCCTCGGCCTGGGAACTGCACTGAACGCGCCGGCATGGATGGCGATAATTCCCGAACTGGTGGGCCCTTCTGACTTGCCCGCAGCGATAGCTCTAAACGGCATTGCCGTAAATATAGCGCGCGCAGTAGGCCCCGCTCTCGGCGGTTTGATCGTCGCATTCTCAGGGCCAGGCGCTTCTTTTTTGTTAAACGCTGCCTCCTTTCTCGGTATTGCGGCAGTCCTCTATCGCTGGCATCGAGCGCCGCGTGGCAGCGCCCTGCCGGCTGAGCGTGCCGTTGGGGCAATGCGAGCGGGCGCGCGCTACGTACGCCACTCCCCGGCATTCCGCATTGTCCTCATCCGTTCGGCGGCGTTCATCGTCTTTGGGAGCGCCATATGGGCTCTTTTCCCGGTGCTGGCACGGTTTGAACTTAAGCTCGGGCCTACGGGCTATGGGTTATTGTTCGGAGCGCTCGGGGCCGGAGCTGTGACAGCCGCCGCGGCCTTACCAGCAGTCAAAAGGAAGGCATCACTCGACTCGTTGGTGGTCGTGGCAACAGTGCTCTTCGCATTCATGTTGCTCATGCTTGCGTTCCTGCGCAATGCCTGGCTGATTGCCGCTACCATGTTTGTTATCGGCGCAGGATGGCTTACGCTTCTCGTGAGCTTCAGTACGAGCGCGCAGGCCTCGGTGCCGTCATGGGTCAGGGGAAGGGCGCTTGCATTCTACATGCTTGTTTTCTTTGGGGGCATGGCGTTAGGAAGCGCACTCTGGGGGACTGTAGCCGGGCGCCTGGGGCTGACAGTCGCCTTTCTTTCCTCGGCTGCCGGTCTTGTCGCAGGCCTCGTGCTCTCAGCACACCATCGCCTGAAAGAGGCGGAAGGCCTAAACCTTGAACAATCCCTGCACTGGCCCGCGCCGAGAGTTGTCCGTGAGCCCAAAGCCGAGGAGGGGCCGGTTCTGGTGTCAGTCGAATACCATATTCATCCCTTGCAGGCCGAGGACTTTGCAGGGGCCATGGAAGCTATAAAGAAAATCCGCCGGCGCGATGGAGCGATCCGATGGGGCCTTTACAGGGACACAGCCGACCAAAGCCGATACATTGAAACATTTGTAGTAGAATCATGGGTTGAGCATATGAGGCAACATGAGAGAGTGACGATATCGGACCGCGCCGTTCAGGATCGGGTGAATGCCTTTCACAGTGGGCCGGAGAGCCCGACCGTTACTCATTTCATTTATGCGGGCGGCAAAGGTCCGCGTCGAATGAGATCACGACAGCGTGATGGATGACTCAATATCACAAAGTGCTGACCTTCTCAGCGGCAGAGCCTTGCACAACGGCCCGTCAGAATCTATAGGCCAACCAGGCAGTCGTGTAATCCACATCCTTGCCAGCTCCGGTTTCCTTGATAAAGGGGCCGGCAAAAAAGTGGGCGTAAATGGCAACGAAGGTGAAGTGCCGGTCAATGTCCCATTCCAGCACAGCCTGCGGCTGGCTCCCGACAAAGCTGGCGCTGCTGTTCTTGCTGGATCTAACGAGTGAGAGACCGCTATTATAAAGTCCGTCATGTGTGCTCTCGCGCCAGAAGAAGTCCCAGTTGACTGAGAGCATGACACTGCCTGTAAACTGAAGTGTAACAGAAGGGTTCAGGTCGATGTGGTTGATGGGACCAATCAAGGCGTCTTCGCTAAAGTATGCTCCCTTGGGAAAGAGTGGGTTGAAGGACTGGAGATCGGGGTTGTTCGGATCCCTGTCGCCGCTCGTGACATCAGCCTTAAGACCGAGACGCGGGTGAAACGTTAAAGAGTCGAAAGTGTAGCCGGTATCGGATGCCGCTGTCCACGCCTGAATATCGCCATTGCCGAATTTCCCCCACTGGTAGATGAATTCGAAATTATAGTCGATAGGCTTTGCGGTCCGCCACAGCCTTGCGCCTACGGAGTGGCGGGTTTCACTGGCGCTCCCCTGGTTAAAGCTTGCATTTCGATTATGATAGCCAAGATAGTACAAGTCAACGTTGCCCTTGGGAAGCATCGACAGAGGCATCACTGAGTACACACCCCAAAGCCCGCGGCTGTTGTCCGTCCCGTCGTCGAACACGTAGCGTTTCGTTTCCGCAGGTCTGGCGGCAAAGGCATCCACTGCAACATCCCCCGTGCGGAACATGGCGCGGAAGCCGTCGAAACTTTGGCGCACGTTCGGCCCTTCCCGTACCGAAATGATACGTTGCGAGCCATAAATCAACTCCTGTCTGCCGGACCGCAGGAGGAAGGAGCTACCCCCCCCTGAATCGAACTTTATATCCAGGAACGCCTGGTGCAGGTCGAGTTCATCCTTGTCGGTAGGCCGGGGTCCCCCTGTGCGGCCATTTTCCAGGCTGCTCTGTAATTGGGTGAACAGCCTCAGGTGTTCTCCCATGTGGAGGTCGGCATGGAGAAAGTAGCGCTGGAGAAGGTAGCCGGATCCTTGAGGACCTGCCCCCCAGTTGGGATTGCTGAAGTACTCGTACCTTTCCCGTGCTTCTCCGCCTAAGGAAAGATACGAACTGCCTGATTCATTGAGGGCCACGTATTTGACGGAGTCCCAAAACTCGACGCGTCTGGCTGGATCGCGCAAATACCGATAATCTTCGTCGGCACGATTCAAGGAATAGGCTGGTGCGGTGAAGTTCGTATCCGCCTCTGCCTCTGCCGCCTCCGGACGAATGATCACGGCGAGGATGAATATGAAAAAGACACCCATACAGCTTAGAAGAAGCCTCGTTATATTCACCTTCGCTCCCCTCGTCATCTTCACTTGTGTCTATACGTTCATCCTCGCGTCATCGTGAACGTCTTGCCTTCGAGCAATGTCCTCTATTCAAAAGGCAAAACAATCGCAGCCCAGAGGCCAGAGTCTTCCCGTGGAGCTCAGCACAGAGGGATGCCCGTGCGTCTTAGTGGGATGAATGCAGCACGATCCCGCTGCATGTCCGTGAGGCGCTGGTCGGTGATAGCCGCCGTAAACTCCGACCGGCGACCAGTCGGGACTAACGGGTAGAGGCGGTGGCGCAAGATTACTGAACTCTTCCGCACCATAGACTACTTTTCCACCGACAATGGTAAGAACGGATTCAATAGCCTTGATGCTCTCCTCAGGCACAGTGAAGTAGTCGGCGGAAAGAACCGCTATGTCGGCAAGTTGTCCTGGCGCAATCATACCTTTTTTCCCCTCTTCACCGGAGAACCAGCTGCTTCCCACTGTATAAAGGCGTAGCGCTTCTGTCCGGTCCAGCCTGTTTGCTTCCGGGTAAAGCAAGGCTCCACCGACTGTCCTTCCACTCACCAACCAATAAAGCGAAACCCAGGGGTTGTAGCTGGCAACACGTGTGGCATCAGTCCCGGCGCCAACCGGAAGGCCCATTTCCAGCATCTTCGTGATGGGCGGAGTATGTTCGGCAGCGGATTTCCCGTACCGGCTCTGGAAGTATTCCCCCTGGAAAGCCATGCGGTCTTGCACCGCGATGCCGCCACCGAGTGCTTTAACACGCTCAAGGTTGCGGGGCGTTATGGTTTCGGCGTGGTCGAAAAACCAGCGCAGTCCGGTGAAGGGAACGTCGCGGTTGACCGCTTCGAAGACGTCGAGGAAAAGAGAGATCGACTCATCATACGTGGCGTGGATACGGAAGGGCCAGCGGTTCTCAGCGAGGAGGCGGACAACCTTGGTGAGCTCTTGCTCCATGATCGGCAGGAGATCCGGACGTGGCTCCAGGAAGTCTTCGAAATCAGCGGCCGAGAAGACGAGCATCTCACCTGCTCCATTCATACGATAAAAGTCATCACCTTTTCCCGGAGAGGTCATCTTGACCCATTTGAAGAAGTCCTCAAATTCTCCCTTCGGGTGCTGGGTGAAGAGGTTGTAGGCTATGCGCAGAGAGAGTTCTCTTTTCGCCGCAAGATCACTGATCACCTTGTAATCATCAGGGTAGTTCTGGAAGCCGCCGCCGGCATCAATGGTGCTTGTAAGCCCCAAGCGGTTCAAATCTCGCATGAACTGACGCGTCGAGTTGATCTGATCATCGTAAGAAAGCTTGGGTCCCTTGGCCAGGCTTGCATAAAGGATCATGGCGTTCGGCCTGGCAATGAGGAGTCCCGTTAAGTTCCCCGCATTGTCGCGCTGAATCTCTCCGCCCGGCGGGTTGGGCGTCTCCATGGCATAACCCATGGCGCGCAGCGCTGCTCCATTGACAATAGCGCGGTCGTAAAGATGTAAAACGAAGACCGGCGTGTCAGGTGCAACTTTGTTAATCTCCTCCAGAGTCGGCATGCGACGCTCGGCAAACTGAAACTCCGTCCAACCGCCGATCACCCTCACCCACTGCGGAGGCGGTGTGCGCCGAGCCTGTTCCCGAAGCATCCCAAGGGCATCGGCGAGCGACGGCACTCCATCCCACCGGAGTTCCATATTGTAGTTCAGCCCGCCCCTGATAACGTGGATGTGTGAATCGTTCAGGCCGGGAATCGCACGCCGCCCTTTAAGGTCAATCCGCTGCGTTGATTTGCCCGCTGTCTTAAGAAGCTCTTCACCGCCTACAGCCACTATCTGTCCTTGGGCTACAGAAACGGCTGAAACTTGCCGCTTTCCGTCGACGAGGGTGCTGATGGCCCCGTTGTGCAAGATCAATTCAGGTGTATTCATTTTGGTAGCCTCCTTTAGAGGCGATTAAAGCCACGGCTTGAGAATTCTTACCAGCACTGGCATAACCGCCCAAGTAAGAAGAATTACTATACCCACTGCAATAAGAAGTGCTTGCAGTGAAAAAGGCAGGTTGCTTATGAAAGGATTGAGCAACCACGGGACCAATATGCTGACCGGCCAAACAGCAAGAGCTGTGACAATAGCCATCTTCCATGGCGGCGGCGGAATCACTGCCCGCTGACCCGGACTGACGAACCATGTTTCGAGACCGGTTAATTTCTGACGTTTAGGCTCCCCTTCTGTAAGCGGTGCAACCGCAGTTTCCCACTGGTGGAAAAGGGGCGATTCATAAAAACGGTCACGGTAGGTCTTGTTCATAAACCTGCGCAAAATACCGTACTCACGCGACCCGCTCCCGTTAACCGGACGCATGACACTCACACCCAGTTGACCTTCGGTCTCAAGCGATCGGGAGATGAAATCATGCAACTCCGCCTCGAATCTCTCTTCCAATCCCGGCTTGACCGTGCGCAGTGTCAGGACAGCGACGGGCTCTGCTGGTTTCTCCGCCGAAGTGCGGTTATTCATACACCGCCTCCCTCTCTGAGTTCCTATCCGCTTTGGCCGTAAGCGCCGGGGCCCAAGAGCGGCAGCAGCAAATGCCCTGGCCCTTCCTTCTTCTGAGTCTTCTTCGCCCGATCAGA